>JAVWHX010000015.1:0-38086 GCA_036639875.1 Coprobacillus sp. | reverse complement strand
TGATAAAGACATAATAAAAAAGGCTAATCAAATAGGATTAAATATCTCCTCATTATCAGCCTTTTATAGTCAACCTTCTACAATGCATACACTTGTTATTAATTATAGCGGTTTAAGAAAAGAACAAATTCCTATAGCTGTAGAATTATTAACAAAGCTTATTCTACAAAATAATCCATAATGACAACAACAACGATACCTAGGATTGCTGCAAAACCACAACTTAATATCATTGGCAAATCAAACACAACATTAAATGTATTCACTAATAAAACAATAGTACTAGCAGCAATCAACCCTAATAAGAAACTTAAAGTTCCTGGACGATCTTTATCTAAAGCTAACTTTAATAATTTAGCACTTAAGAATATACCAGCTAAAACTCCTATAAACATAAAACCTAAAGGAATTAATACATTCAATTGAAATGATGTTACATTAGCTAAATATGACTTAAATAAATAATAATATCCTAAAATAAGTAATACCATTGATCCACTAACACCAGGTAAAAACATTGAAAAACCACCAATAACTCCAATAATTACCATCAATCCACATAATCCAATATCAATAGGAGGAAAAGCCGGAGTGACATCAACAACACCTTTAGGATTTAACATTTCTAATCCAAAAATAATAGCAATCCCAATAATGAAATGAATCGGTTTAATCTTCATACCTATCATTTCTTTTTTCATAAACACTGGAATAGAAGCACCAACTAATCCAATAAACCAATACATAGTTTGAGTTGGAAAAGCTTCAAAAAGATATTCTAATATCTTAGCAAAACCAATCAAACCAATCACAACACCAATTCCTACTTGAAACAAAAAGATAAAATGTTCTTTACGTTTTGGATTATCCTTTTTAACAATTCCAGGAATAGCTTCCATAATACCATCAAAAATTCCCATTAAAACCATCATAGTTCCACCACTAACACCAGGTATAACATTTGCTATACCAACACTTATTCCACCAATAATACGCTTAAGCATATCGTATCCTCCATATTTATAATTAACTTATCATTACAAGTATAGTGAAAACAATCTTAACAGTCAATAAAACGAATGTTAAGATTGTGTTAAGTAATTGTTGCGTTCTTAAGATAATTTTGTTATTTAATATAATAAAAAAGAGAGTTTTAATCTCTTTCAAAGTTAATTCTTGTTGAATCTTTATTCTCTACAATTTCAGTATCTATAGCTGAATCGATAAGTTTCATTAATTCTAAAGCACTTCTAAAATGTGTTTCTCTTTTTTCTTCTACCCAGCGGATACTTCCTTGCCAAGTCTCGTTTTGAGTGTTTTTAACAACAATCATAAAACTAGTTTGTTTCATATTCATTCCACCTTTTCTTATTCTATTCTACAATATTTTGGTCACATGAAAGTCATAACTTTAAGAAAAATACGACTTTTTCAATAAGATCAACAACATCTTTAAAACTTTCTTGTTGATCTTCATAAAAAATAATCCCTTGCCAATTAGAGAACAAACGCGTCTTTACAATGATATCAATACTTCCTAACTTTCCGTCAATCTCTAAAAAATCACAATAATTATTAACGATTGCTGGTTTGTTTTGATAAACAATTTCTTTCATAGATTCTTTTTTAAAACTTCTTTTTTCTTCTGAAGAAAAAGGATTCCCATTAACATCAAACATCTTATCTAATTTCAAGATTAAATCTTTTATATCATTAAATTCTATTTTATCTTTTATTGTGTTATTGTATGCTACGCCTTTAAGTGTATAACCATTATATTCATTGACACATAAATGAACCATATTAAATGAAGCGCTATTAATATATCTATCCATTTCTACGCACCCACTATTTCAGAAGATTCCACTTCTTTTATAGATACACTTAAATCTATACTCTTGTTATTTAAAGAGCGTTTAATCTTCTTTAAGATTCTATCCATTACAATAACAGAATTCTCATAATTACATACTGGTAACATAATAACAAATTGATTTATACTAAAGCGTGAAATAACATCTCCAACTCTTAATCCTGCAACCAAAGATGTTTGAATCTTTTGCATTGTCTTTTCAACATACTGTGCATTTCTATCTTTATCAGTTTCATAACGAGATTGATCATTAATTGTAACAACACATAAATGTGTACAAACACCTAATCTATTCATCATTCTTGCTTCAAGATTATATAAATCTCTAAATGCCCCATATTCACAAAGGAATGCACCAACTTTCTCATTACCTGTCAATCCTTTTTGAATATCACCAATATCCATATTTTCAGAATGTTTTTCTTTCTTAATCAACTCATAAAGTTCTTTCATTTCACGAGAAGGATTTGTTCCTAAAACGCGATATAATAAATCTGTTGTATCTTTATATGTATCGATAGCTTGTTGATACAGACCTTGATAATATAATGATTTAATCAAAATAGTATATAAATTCTCATCTAAATTATCAATAGTAATAGCTTTTCTAGCAACTTTTTCCATTTCATCATATATATGTTCATGTTCTAATATATAAGTATATTCTTCTACACGAGAAATATAAACAGAATGAAAATATGCACTTCTTGATAATGCACGATGATCTTCATCAATCTCAGTTAAAAAACGTCCTTTATAAGTTTCAATCAACTTCTTATAAACTTCTTTAGACTTCATGTTTTCTATAACTTCTCTATTATATTCTTCAAAAAGATGTGCATCAATAATCAATCGATACTCCTGATTAATAGAATAACATGATTTTCCAGTCGTTATTAAATCATCTATCCCAAAAGTCTTTTTAATAATATTTCTTAAACGATAAACTAAATTCTTTAATGCTCCTATTGGATTATCTATTTCCTCAAAATACCATATCAAATCTATTAATTCATTCGAAGGAATAGAACGATCATAATAATACACTAAATATGTTAACAATTTAATAAGTTTCTCAGACTTAATGTCTTCACTTTGAACCATTATATCATTATATTTCATTGAAAAATCATGAAACATACTTACCTCAATTATCTTTTCCATAATATAAATATCCTCCTTATCCATCTATCTTTTTTTCTTTATTATAACTATATAACCACAATAACATTATAAACAACAAAACAACAAACAGTCCAGTCATTCCACCAATATTTCCAAATATTTCATATATATAGCCTAGTATTGGAATAGAAAACATAACTTTACCAATGATATTTGAAGGATTCAATTTTGTCAAGTCTATATCTTTATTATAATCCCCTTTTGTAGTTATTGAATTATCTTCAATATTTGTAATACGATGTGTAACAATTGTATTACTTTTTGCATAAAAACTAATAATATCTTGTGGCTTCAATGTTTGAGTGTCTACTGCTTTTACATAAATAAGTGAACCTGTTAGAATAGTTGGTTCCATGCTATCACTTAAAACATTATATATTGAAAACCCAAATACTTTTGGAACTGATAAAGGAATAACTACAATCATTAATAAAACAAACAATATACTTGCTAATCTATTTATTATTTTCATGATAAAGATGTCCTCCTACTTTTCTTGGAAAAACTATTGATATAATATAAAGAATAATTAATATTATACTCATAATAGTTCCTTCAATACTTTTTAGAAACATAAGTCCATAACCTATTAATGGTATTGAATACTTAACTTCACCTTTAACATGAGTAACTGAAATCTTTTCTTCATCATTATATTTAATAGCATCACCTTTCGTTGTTAACTGATTATTCATATCATCTATCCCAACAACTCGATGTGTTATTATTTTATTTGCTCTTTCAAATGTAATAATATCATTTAGTTTTAGATCTTGACTAGATGTCTTTTCTATATAAACAATAGACCCTGTTGGAATGGTTGGCTCCATACTGTTTGTTTCAATCGCATAAGCAGTATAACCAAACAATAAGGGACATACAAAAAATGCTGTTAAAACAATAATCACTATAGAAAAAACCATTTTATATAGATTACATAATTCTTTCATCATTTCACCTCAAACACATAAAGGATATCTTTTAGATATCCTTTATGACCTTATTTATAATATTGCCATAATTTATAAGCATTAGCTTGATTATAATGACCATTTTCATCTAATGCTGATAATTGTTTACCATCATCATTATAAGCATTAACTTGGATAGCTTCATTGTAAACAATTATATCAAAATCTGATACTTTATCAACAACAACTGTAACTTTATTAAATAGACTTTCTGTGGCTTTATTTGGGCTTAAAACACCTTGATAATAGTAATATCCATCTGTTTCATTCTTTGTCCATTTTTCATTACCATATAATCCATCAAGAGTTAGATTTTGTTCTACTGAAGAAGGACTAACAATAACTTTAACTCTTACTACACAATCACTTTGTCCAATGTTTTTAATCTTTGGGTTCTTTGTAAATGTATTTGCATTATCTTGTTTAAATTCTTCATCTATTTCTGTTTGAATCTTTGATAGTTGATAATCTGAATCATGTGCTTTTTGAGTAAAGAAATAAGCTAATGATGTTCCACCTTTGACTATCGCAAAGATAACTGCAATTGTTAATATAAGAATACCAATATTCTTCTTTGTTTTCATATTCATTATCTTTCCTCCTATTCTTGTGTACCTTGATTATTTTGACTTATTTCAATACCATTATCAGTTTTCTTAAATGAATTCACAACAACATTTGTATCTGAGAAATCAGTATTCTTTACTTTTTTATTTGTAATTAAAGCTGTTTTTGAATTATTTTCTCTTGTAAGAGTTCCAGTATGTGGAATATCTCCAGTTTGTTCATATCTAATTGTATCTATTTCTTCTACAACATATTTTCCTAAAGGAATATTTTCAAACTTAGCTGATTGAGATGATTCTCCTTCTTTAAAACTCATTGTTTTATAATGTACAACACCTTTAGAATCAGTAAGTTTAAAGATAAATGTTGGTTGATCATTATTCTTAAATCCATTTAAGTCTAATGTTTTACTAACAGTAACATCACCTGAAGTAATTACTTTTTCAAGAGTTATACGATTATTATATGAGAATGCCTGACCAGCATATGCGTTACCAATACTACCATCTAAAGCCAACGTATAGTTAAACACACAAGTTTTGCCTTTTAAAGAATCTTCATCAATCAATTGTACAAAGAATTCATTTCCATCTGTATAAGCAGTTCTTTTCATAACATAATCATTAATTCTATAATTTAATTTTTTACTAGATGGCGTAAAAATTTTTGCAGCAACACTCGTTTCTTTATCAGCATTATTTATCCCAATTCCATAACCTATACTAATATAATCTTGATAGAAAAGGGCAGTTGATAACCTCGCCAACTCCTTTTCTGGGAAGCTAATTTGGAAATTATATTTTACAGGTTTAGTTCCAGACACTTTTGATCCCATAGTAGCATAGTTATTAAAGAACTCACTTTTATCACAATAAGCATTTGCTTCATCAATTGTTAACTTAAACTCAATAAGTGAGTCAACAGGGTTATCAAAGTCTATTGTATTCCCACCTAAAACAGCACCAGCATATTTTGGATATTTTTCAACAAGTTCTTTCATTGAAGTTACTTCAATTTTATATTCTGTATTTGCCCAATTGATAAGGTATCTTTCTAAAGCTGTCCCATCATTTTTAAATCCTTTTGCAGCTAATTGATTATATAACTCACAAATTTCTTCAATAGATAGTTTTTTGCTATTATCTGTATCTAACAATTCAATAAGTGCCTTTGTTTCAGGCAATTTTCCTAATTCCACTCCTTCATCCCCGGTTTCAACAACAAGAGAATTATTTTTATATTCATAAGCACTATCAGATTCATTTACAATTTTAATCCTCATTGGATAAGCGTCTCCTGGCATTGAATACATATTAGAAGCTGCTCCATTCTGTTTTCTAAGTATCATATATTGTTCACGAACTTGACCAAAATCAATAACAACTTTATCTTTTGCATCTTTAGGAATTGTAATAACAACTTCCATAATAAATTTATTCTTATCATTATAAGCTAAATCAGTCGTTTCGGTTGTCCAATTATACTCATATTTTACTTCTGTTTGGGCTCCTGTTTTTACATAACTAAGTGTAAAAATCATAGTCATGACTAATAGACTTGTTATTATTTTATTTAATATTTTTTTCATATTTAGTCCCTCCTATGCCTTATTCGTTCTTTTTCTTTTTATTGCAATTAAGACAACAACTATTGCCAATCCAGCTATTACAATTCCACCATATAACATTTGGTTATTAGTAGTCAATTCATCACCTTTTGCTAATGGGATTTCTCCATCTTCAATTGTTTGATCATTACCTCCATTATCTAAAGGAACATCATCATCATTAATAATTTGATCATTATTTGGAGTATTTACATTATTGTTATTATTTGCATTATTATTTGGTACAGTGACAACTTGATTACGAATAACTGTATTTTCTTCAACTTCATCAACAACAACCGTATTTTCTTTTGCTGTATATAAGAATGTTAATACGTTTTGTTTTGCATCAGTTGTTAATGTTATTGACTTTGTTTGTGTATCAAATGTATATCCATCAATATTTTTAGCATATGCATTCATGACCTCATTAACATTTGCTCTTGCAAATACTGGTGAAGCAACATCTTGTTTTGTTGTATTATCTACATAACGAATTGAATATTCAACACCTTGAGTTAAGGCCCCATATTGAACAACATATGTTGCATTTTCACTAACTGTTGTTGAAGCAGGTTGCCAACCACTTGTTAAAACATAGTATTGTTTAGAAGTATCTTTTAAAGTAATATCTTGAGCAGTTGGTGCATTAGGCATTGTTTTCTTTGCTGCCACTTTAATTGTTATACTTCCTGTTGCTTTTGATAAGCTTACATTTTTTGCACCATATACTTTTTTGTAGTCTTGAATAAGTGTTTCTTTGAATTGTCCTGTTGTTCCAGGAGCATATGTGATTTGGTAATATTTTGAACTTGCTGATACGAATGAAAGAGATTGACCCATAAGTGTGAGAACACATGCAAATGAAAGGATTGTTTTATAAATCTTATTTTTCATGTTTCTTACCTCCCTTTCTTACAAAAATTGCAATTGCTGATCCAGCTAATACCAATGTAACAGCTAATAAAGTTATTGTTGTTGGATCGCCTGTTTTTACTTTTTCTATAACTTGATCTATATATTTTGTATTCACAATTTTATTAATTACTGTATTTGTTTGTGGTTCATCATATTGAGCAGTAAAATCAAATTTTAAAGTACTGGGTAAACCTTGATATTCATTTTTCATAGTGACACCATCTAAAGTTACACTCATTGAAACTGTTGCTTGTTTGTTTGCTTTAACACGAGCAATCATATATTTATCACTTAAAGCTCCATTTAAATCATATAAACCATTTTCATCAGTCCCTATCAATGCATCATCTCCACCATAGATAACTGTTTTTTGATTATCTTGATTTAAGATTAATGATACTTTATAAGCTCCATTTGTTTTAGTGATTGCATCTTCAAATACTTTTAATACTTCTGTAGACATATAGAAGTTAACATCTTTAGAGTATTGATTATCTAATTGAATATTTAATGTTCTTGTTTCAGAAGGAACCATACCTTCAAATACTTTTGAGAATTCATTAACATCGGTATTATATTTTAATGAAGATGTTCCATCAAAAGTAACTGTTGGTGTTTGCTCTGCTTTAAGTGGAGCTATATTAAGCATCAATGCAATCATGACTATAAAACTTATTATTATTCTTTTCATAATTTTCACTCCTATCTTTCTATTTTTGAAATCAAACCATTTTGATCTACATTAGCAAGAACACCCCATTGGTTTAACATAGCATCTTTCACATTATAAGCTTGAATAGCATCTACTCTTATGTCTAATGCAAACTTTTTACCTTGATCTGCATTTCCTAAGTCTTTAGGAACAACAATACTTTCTAAGAAGTTTTCTGTCTTTTGATTTTGTGCTAAAGCATTCTTATAATAAAGAACAACTTCTTCACCATTCTCATCATTAGAAGCTCTTAACCATTCTTTTTGATTATAATTTAACTTGATTTGAGATGAACTAGCATCAAAATCTTTTTCATTATTAGCATTCAACCAATACTTCTTAATAGTAACCCTCGTATAAAGAGGAGTTTCTTTTGTATTCTTTACTGATAATTGTTTAGAGATTGGTTGTCCTGCTACTAAGTTATCAAATTGAATTTGTGAACGACTTCCTTCTAAAGATATATCTAAAGAAGTTGTTGTCATTTGAGTAGTCACCGCTTCTCCATCAGCTTGGAATACAGCATACGTTCCACCAACAGTAATTGTCATAATAAGACCAAATCCTAGCATTATTAAAGCCATTTTCTTTTTCATATATAAGCCTCCTATCTCTTTTACATCTATAGTTTATCACTTGCAAGTCTCACCAATGGTCACACAGGTGATAAAATATGTATTTATTTGTGACCTCTGCTTTGTTTGTTTTTTTTTTATGTATCGAGTATAATAAGAATATATTGAAGAAAGGGTGTGAGAGAAAGTGAAGACAAAGTGTTTTTCCTTTTTCTTATCCTTCATTTGTTTCTGTCTATTTATGACAGGATGTACCTCTGATAAACCAAGTTCTTCTCATGGTAATGGGACTCGTGATAATACTCCTGTTATATTAGAAACACTAGCTGATAATAAAAAAACTTTTGGAAATAATAAGATTATTTTTGATATTTCTCATAGTGAAGATGGTTATGTTATGGTGAAATATTCTGGTGACAATCCTAAAGTTAAAGTACAGATTAAAAACCCTGGTGAAGACACTCCTTATACTTATGATGTTTTAGAGGGATATAATATTTTTCCTTTAACTGGTAATAATGGAACTTATACTTTTCAAGCATTTGAAAATGCCCATGGAAACACTTATAGTAAACTATATACAAAACAATATAAAATAGAATTAAAAAATGAATACACTCCTTTTCTTTATCCTAATCAATATGTTAACTACAATAAAGATACAAAAACTATTCAAAAAGGAAAAGAGATAGCTAGTGGTTCTGATACTGATATAGATGTTATTGAGCGTGTTTATAATTATATTATTGATAATATCAAGTATGATGATGAAAAAGCTGAAAAAGCAAAGGCTGGAGAAATGGCAGGATATCTTCCTAATGTTGATGAGATATTAGAAAGTAAAAAGGGAATTTGTTTTGATTATGCTGCTTTAATGGCAACAATGTTAAGAACTCAAAAAATACCAACCCGTATGATGATTGGTAATGCGATTACTGATGAAGGGAATGTCTATCATGCTTGGATTGGGGTTTATATTAAAGAAATTGGTTGGGTTGATAATTTTATAGAGTTTGATGGTAAGAATTGGTCGATGATGGATCCGACTTTTGCAGCTGATAATAACAATAGTGATACAATTAAAGATTTTATAACAAACAAAAATAATTATTCAGTCAAATATATGTACTAAGGAGGGTGTGAATATAATGAAAAAAAACAAAGCACTAACAAACAATGAAATTGCTTCTTTTTGTAATCAAATGGCAATGATTCTTCATGCGGGTATTTCAAGTTATGAAGGGATTTCTATTATGCAAGAGGATTCTCGTGAAGATTTTATGAGTACTCTTTTATCTTCTATTCAAAGTGAATTACAGGTAGGAGAAACGTTTTATGAAGCTTTATCAAAGACGAATGCTTTTCCTCGATATATGTTAGATATGATTCATATTGGAGAAGTATCAGGAAGATTAGAAGAAGTTTTATCTTCTCTTGGTACACATTATGAAAGACTCTATGAAAATAGTGAAAATATTAAGAGTGCTGTTTCTTATCCTTTTATAATGATTATTATGATGTTATTGGTTGTCTTGGTTTTAATTACTCAAGTTCTTCCAATCTTTAATCGTGTTTTTGAACAATTAGGAAGTTCTATTACTGGTTTTTCTAAGGTTGTTCTTGATGTAGGAAATGTTTTATCTTCTTACTCATATATCTTTATTGCTATCTTTATTATTGGTATCATCTTCTATTTCTTCTTTACAAGAAATACCAAAGGTAGAGAAAACTTCTATAACTTTTTAACAAGATGTCGTTTGACGCGTGATATTTCTTTAAAGCTTGCATTATCTCAATTTACAAGTGGAATGGCAATCGCATTAAGTAGTGGGCTTAATATTGATCAAAGTATTGAAATGTCGAAACAACTTGTCTCTCATAAAGCTCTAAAAGGTAAAATCACTCATGCTCAAGAGTTATTGAACTCAACTGATGTTGCAACATGTTTATGTGAAGCTGGAGTTTTAACCGGAATCTATGGAAGACTTATCAAGATTGGATATAAGACTGGTGGTATGGATGCTATTCTAAAAGATATTGCAGATAAATATGATAATGAAACAAATGAAAAAATGACTCACTTAATTAGTATTATTGAACCAACATTGGTTGCTATATTATCAATTATGGTTGGTTTAATATTATTGAGTATTATGATGCCACTGATTAGCATCATGTCGAGTTTATAGTATGCGTTTTATACGTCGTTATTTATTTCAAATTGTTTCATTTCTTATGATTTCTATTATCATTTGTTTGGGTTTTTATTCAACATCAAAGAGTACTCAAGACAATCAAAAAAAGAGTTTAGAACAAGCCTTATATAGAGGTATTGTTGAATGTTATGCAATTGAAGGAAGTTATCCACAAAGTTTAGATTATCTTATTAGTGAATATCACATTATTTATAACAAAGATGATTTTGTCATTGATTACGAAGTCATTGCAAGTAATATCATGCCTAGTGTATCAGTTATTAAAAAATAAAAGGAGGTGCTAATATGAAGAGTCAAAATGAAAAACAACATACTATAGATATACTCTTTGTATTAGCATTATTCTGCGTTTTTACATTAAGTGCTTTAGCTGTTGTTTATATTGGAAGTCGGGTTTATTCTTCAACAGTAGATACAATGGATATTAATTTTCATAATCATGTTGCGATAGATTATATAACTGAAAAAGTTCATCAAAATGATGATGGAAATAACATTGAAATTCAGATAAAAGATAATATTGAAGTCTTATCTATTCATAAAACATATAATAGTAAAACTTATACAACATATATCTATCTTTATGATAATCAACTTAAAGAATTATTTATAAGTGATGAAGAAAGTTTTCAAAAAGATGCTGGAGAAAACATCATGCAAATAGATTCATTATCAATGAAGATAAACCAAAATCTATTATCTATTTCACTTTCTATTAACAACAAATCTCATGAAAGTTATATTTCATTAATGAAAGGAGACCTTTCATCATGAAACGTTATAATAAAACAAGTTTGTTTCTTATGGAATTAATTATTGCAATATTGTTTTTTGCTCTTGCTAGTGCGATATGTATTCAAGTTTTTGCAAAAGCACATACAATGAATAATGATAACCTTCGTTTGACTCATGCAACTATGGCAGCCAGTAATATTGCAGAAACTTATCGAAGTCAAAAATTGGAAGAGTATTATAAAGCTGATAAAGATGGATATATTTATTTTGATGAGCAGTGGAATGTTGTATCTAATCATTCTGATTATAAGGCTTTATTGGTAGAAAAAGCGAATACATTAGTGATTTGTATTCTTTATCAAGATCAAGAACTTTATCGTATTAATTGTCAATCTTATCAACAAAGAACAGTTAAGGATGGTGTTGTCTTATGAAAAAACAAACAAAGATAACAATGAATATTGGAATTATATCTTTTTTAACTGTATTTGTTATATTGTGTTTAGTCACATTTGCTGTTCTTTCACTTGTAAGTGCTAAATCAAATATTGATTTAAGTCAAAAAAGTATTCAACATAAAACACAATATTATGAGTTATGCAATCAAGGAGAAGCTTTTTTAGAAAAGATTGATAATCAATTATATCAAAACTATTTACAAGCAAAATCTCAAAACGAATACTTTTCATTCATAGAAAAAGTTAATCAAATTGATTCAAGTATAAAGATTGAAGATCATATTATTACTTTTGATCTTATTAATAATAAACAAAAATTACATGTAGAAATAGAAGTTCTTTATCCAGGAGATAAGTTTTATCAACTCAAGGTCTGGGATATAATGCCAAGTCAAGAATGGGCTCCAGATAACAAAATCAACATCTTATAAGGGAGATAACATATGAAAATTATTGATATTTTAACAAAAGCTGTACAAGAAGGAGCTGCCGATATCTTTATTATTGCAGGTCAACCAGTCACATTTAAGGTATATGGGCAATTGGTGATTGCGAATGAAGAAAAACTTCATCCTCATGATACAACAGAATTAATTAATGAAATCTATAAGATTTCTAATCAAAGAGAAATGAAAAGATTAAACGAAACTGGAGATGATGATTTTTCTTTCTCAGTTGCTTCATTATCACGTTTCCGTGTCAGTGCATATCGTCAACGTGGATCTCTAGCTGCTGTTATCCGTGTTATTTCATTTGCTCTACCTAATATACAGGATTTAAGCATTAGTCAAAGTATTATTGATTTAGTAGATGTTAAAAAAGGATTAGTCTTAGTATCAGGACCTGCGGGTACAGGAAAAAGTACAACTCAAGCATGCATGATTGATCATATCAACAAAACACAAGCTAAACATATTATTACATTAGAAGATCCAATTGAACATCTTCATACCCATAATAAAAGCATTATCTCACAAAGAGAGATATCTTTAGATAGTGAAACTTATGTCAGTGGTCTACGTGCTGCATTAAGACAATCTCCTGATGTTATACTATTAGGAGAGATGCGTGATTATGAAACGATCAGTATTGCTTTAACAGCTGCTGAAACTGGTCATACAGTTATTTCTACATTACATACTTTAGGTGCTGCTAATACAATTGATCGTATTATCGATATCTTCCCTGCTAATCAACAACATCAAATTGCAACTCAATTAGCAATGACTTTAGAAACTGTTATATCTCAACAATTGGTTCCAACAATTGATGGAAAGTTAATTCCTATATTTGAAGTTATGGTTGCTACACCAGCAATTAAAAATCTTATTCGTGAGAATAAGATTCATCAAATAGATGGAACAATTGCTTCAAGTGCTCATGAAAATATGATAAGTATGGATGATAGTTTATTAAAAGCTTATCAAGATGGTATCATCACACAGGATACCGCTCTTACTTATGCTATGAACTCTGAAGTCCTAAAAAGAAAAATGAACGCAAAATAAGATATCTTCGGATATCTTATTTTTATTTATACATTTAGTTTGTCTCATTGTAGTCTTTCATAATTTCTTCATTAATTCCGGGTGTATAATCCGGAATTTTATTATCAGTTGATGGAATAATTTGATTAGAAATATATTGAAATGAATCTCCATTATTCTCAATAGTTACTTGATGAGCAAAAGCAAATGGGTAGCCTTCTTCATATCCCATAACATGAACTGTTAAAGTTAAATCATTACCTGTTTTTTCAACTTTAGTAACTTCTGAGAATAATTCTGGTAATTGCCAATGGGAAGCTCTACAACACAATTCTAAATAAGGATAAGAATTTGTTTCTTTATCATAAAAATTATGATTTTGAATTTGACTAGTCTTGATATTAAAATACTTTTGAATAAGCTTTTCAAAATATGAAGCTTCTATTCTTCTTACATTTGTCGCATAACTTTGAGGAAAATTTTCATTTGGAAATGCTTTGTCAGTATCCATAATATATAAATATTCGATCAGATCATTAAAATTCAAACTTTGAACATTCTCTTTTGTCCAATCCGTAGTAAACATATTATTACAATAATAACTTATAGGTTGTAGATATCTTTGATTATATTCTCGTAATTCCTCACTCATAGGATCAACCTTCATCCATGAGTATTGTTGTTCGCCATATAACTTACCTTCTTGTGAAAGAACATACTCATAACTGAAATAGCCATATTGATCATATGCAAGATTTTTTATTTGTTTTCCATATATATCTTCAATAAACAGTTTATTATCTTTAAAATCTAGAGAAGATATAAACACATATGTCTGATTATTTTCATGAATAAAATCTTTTCTAATCAATTTACCTGTCAACAATATTTTATAATGAGTAAATCTACACTTTTCGCCTTGATTATATTTTTTAAAAAACTCATGAAACACTTCAACATTTTGAAGATTAAAATATCCTTGTTCATCCTCAACAGATGCATCTATTTCTTTAAAAGAATCATAAATACTTTTAACACCTTGTTTAGACAAAGCTGGAACACCTTGCCCTTTAGAATAGCCAGACATATCATTATTTTTAACTATTTCTATATAAGAGTTTAATTCTTTTATTTCTTTTTCTATTGTTTTAACTTCACTATCGGGAATAGTTACTGTCGCATCACTCTCATTGATTTTTATTTCAGTATCATTGTTATACACATTAAACAGAACAACAATGAAAAACAAAGATAAAATTATAAACATAATATACTTCAATTTATTCATTATCTGCTCCTTAAATCTTTTCATTATTAACTATACTTCTTTTATCTCTATAACTTCTTGATACATATCATATTGTTCACTCATTAAACGATGATCAATATATTCTACTTCTCCAGTTTGATTATCATATGGATCACGACGCATAAATTTCATAGGTGGATTCATAGAACATTGAAAATCACTCGTACTAGGGATTCTAAATGGTTCTAAATGTCCAAAATAGAAATCTCTTCTTAATGTAGAGCCATTTCGATAACCACTTCCTCCAAATGAACAATCAGCATATAGCCAACCATACGGCGCAATATAGAATCTTGCCCAATCATGATTACCAATGTCCTTTGGTGTTGCATACAAACCAGCTTGCCAACATGCCGGAATCTTAGCAATTCTACACATTGTAATAAATAACAACGCTTGTAAACCACAATCTCCTTTCAGTCCTGTTGCCATATATTCAGCAATTGGTGGTAATGTTATATAAGGCCTTACATAAGAATACATGACATGACTTGTTATATATTCATAAATCTTCTTTGCCTTAAGTAATGGATTGGTTTCATCACCTATCACATCTTTAACAAGTGATTGTAGATAAGGTGTAAATATGATATGTGGTAACTTCTCCTCTAAACAACAATCAGGATGTTCATCACTAACAATACTTGCATCTAGTTCTTGATAAATGGAATGATTAACAAACTCATACTCAACACTAAATTCTTGATTTTCTTGTAATGGAACTTCAAAATAAACAGTGCGATGAGGTTGATCATTATTATTAATGAGAGTTGCTTCTGGTATTGTTTTGATAATATTTAATTCTTCTACTTGAGCATATTCAATTGGTATAGGTAAATGAACTTTAATGATATTTCCTATCTCTTCATATTCTTTTTTTATCTTAAGACATACTTTGACATGTATCTTATATGATAATTCTCCAGTTTGTTTCATTTGAGTAATGACCTCATCTAATAAATCATAATTTGATGTATCAATACTTGTTTTATTTCTTAAAGCATATTGTTTTCTTGTTTTTATAAGATTCTCATAAAAATCATTTTTAAATCTTATCTTTGAATCAATAAAGATAAATTCAAAAGCATTATCTTTAAATAAGACATCAAATTCTTTATCTTGAAAATCATTAATTTTCTCTTTTAATAAAGCAATAGCTGTTTCTTTTGTATAAGGAAATTCTTGAGGAATCATATCAATAATATCTCTTTCAAATATTAATCTTTCTTTTAATTGATAAGGAATATCCTTTTGTAATCTTATATCTATCATTTCTTTAAGTAATTCAAACTGTCCATTCCATTTTAATTTTAATAAATCTTCTGGTAATGGAATATTTAATGTTTCTACTCCCATTGTCTTCTCCTTATTTATATGAAATTACTTTTCGATAACCCGTACGAAAATCAACTTCATTTTCTAACGTTTCATCATTTATCACATGATCAATATTACGAATAACCAAATCTGTATAATAATCTCTTACACTCTTCCATTCAAATCCACCTGATGCATGAGGAGTAATCAAAACATTATCATAATCCCATAAAGTATCATCTTGTTTTAATGGTTCTTCTTCAACAACATCTAACGCCACAAAAGATAAATGCCCTTGATCTAAAACATCTTTTAATGCTTTTGTATCAATTGCACTACCACGTCCTACATTAACCAATACAGCATCCTTTTTCATTAATAATAATTTTTCTTTATCAAACATGTGAATTGTCTCTTTACTTTGTGGTAATGTCAAAATAACATAATCAGCTTTAGGTAATATCTCTTTAATATGCATTGTTGTATAAAGTTCATCAACATCTTTAGGCAAAGATCCCATTGTTCTTTTAATACCAATAATATAACAATCAAACGCTTTTAAACGTTTTGCAAGTTCATAACCTAAATCACCTAATCCTACAATAACAACTGTACTGCGATATAACTCCTTACCACCTTTTTCAAACTTCCATTGGTGATTATCCATATTATGAATATATGTTTTTAAATTCTTATTCAACGATAAAATCATTCCAATTGTATGTTCAGCAATAGCCTTTCCATAACTCCCACTCCCATTGGCTAATCTTGTATGAGAATGAAGAATACCGTCTTTAACATAGGCATCACTGCCAGCACTATTTAAAAGAATTGCTTTTATATTCTTTCTATTTAAACAAACATGAAAACCTATATTTCCTACTATGATATCACAATCATCTATCATCTGTTGTGTAACATTCTTTGCTTGACTATAGATAAATTCATGATTTATAAAATGATCTGCTATTTTTTGAGATTCTTCTTGTTTTAATGGTGCTACCATTAATATTTTCATATACATCACCATCCTTGTTTATATTATACACTTATCAAGAAAATAAGAATAGCCTGTTTTGTATTTGAAACTTAAGAATTATCAGCATCCCATCTTATATATTGGTTATTATATTTAGTATAAATATATTGCTCATTGTTTTTATTTATATATACTTTTTCACCCAATATATCCATATTATTTGTTGAGAAATTTTCTTGTGTTTGTCTGTTATAGTAAAAATCAATTGTTCCACCATCACTATATTCAGTTGGTAATAAATCTAATTGAATACGTTCTCTTTGATAATATAACTTATCATTTATTTGAATTATAGGTGGCAATGCCCATTCCTCTGTTTTAATATAACTTCCCTCCACTAACTGTAAATATTCTTCATTAGAACCTATAAAGATAATATCCTTCTGATTATTATCTATAAAATAATGATAATTATCTATATCTAAAAGCGTTGTTTCATAAGTCTCTTTTAATAAACCCATATCTTTAAAATTCTTTCCAACTTTATCTAATGTTTCTGTTGAAGTTAACAAATATGTTTTCTCTTCAATTTTTAAATACTTATAACCTAATTGGGTGTAATCTGGTTCTTGATTACGCATATAAACAATGACTCCAATAGTTATAATACCAACTATCAATAAAGCAATATGCAAAGATTTCTTTTTCATAAAACCCTCCCCTTTTTTAGTTAAATTGGATCTCTGTTGGAACATTATATTCCTTTTTCAAATTATCAGGTAAGGCTGATACATAGCATAACACATACGTTTGACAACCATTATCATTTTTTTCATCACTTAAAGCATAAAATAAATAATATGGTAAATATAAACCATCACTTGATAATAAATACTTCATTTCAATATATCCTATTCCTTTTGATTCAAACGGCTCTAAACTCGTAAAGTATTGACGATCATTAAACTTCTGTTTTGCTTCTTCTAACGATATAATAGGGACATCTTTAACTACCTCAACATCATCAAAAGAAATTCTAAAACTACTAAAAATGCCTTGATCATCTCTATAAAAGTTTATGACATTAGCCGTCTGATTTATAAGACTTTCATTTTGGTTATCTGTTTTCTTACTAAGTTGAAAAGTCCAATGTTTTTGTCCATCAATATTATAATCATAATAGTAATCTATTTGTGGATTATCTATTTCAACAACATCTTTAAATTGTTTATATAAATTTTCAACTATCTGTTTTGCTTCTTCCATATTATCTACATTCATATCAACACGATTGCTTTTTTTATAATCAGATGAAAACTCAATATAAATACTATCCTCTTCAAAAGTAATAACACCTTTTTTATCAATTAAATGATAATAATAATCTAATGGTTTTTCAATTGTATAATCATTAAATTTTAAAAGCTTTGCATATTTTTTAAGAATATTTATTTTTTCTTGACTATTTAAAGGATTTTTTATTATACCCATATTATCTTTTTTGTATTGACTTTTATATATAGACATTGTTTTTGAAGGTTTTGACAAATTATAAGCACTATTATGTTTAAGTTCACTTGCGTCCTTAAGCATAACTCCACTAAAACCAAATCCATCTCCACCTATATGATTACCATTTGATGGTTCTTCTGGTTTCTCCTCATTATCAATAGGTTCATTCGTTGGTGGTTCTTTAGGAGAAGCCTCATCAAGCTTGGTGTCTTGAATATTTAAAACCATAAGTATCAAACAAGATACAATTAATAATGAAGCAATCTTATAATGAAATGAGAATTTTCTTTTTGGCTTTGTAACATTTAATATATTATGTTTCATATTATTTTTAAATTGTTCACTTGCACAAATAGAATCAATCTCTTTTTTATATTCATCTTTTTTCATTTTCCCATTCTCCTTTCAATAGTTCTTTTAAACTCTTTCTCGCTCTAAACAACCACGAAGACACTGTATTCTCACTGACTTGAAATATTTGTGAAATATCCTTAATTGACATATCTTCATAATAATATAAATAAACTGCATTACGTTGATGAAAAGAAAGTGTTCTTATGATTTCCAATAATTCATATTTTTCTTGTTGAAATTGAATATCTTCACATGAAGAATCTACTCTTTTTTTCTGCCACCAATGTTTTAAATAATCCTTACATAAATTTGTCATCACTCTAATTAACCATGCTTTTTCATGTTCTTGATCATTAAACTCAGGAGCTTTATATACATATTTAATAAATGTATCTTGTACAATATCTTGAGCTTGTGCGTAATCATGAATATGGTGTAAAGCTAATCTTAGTAAGATGTCACTATACTCTTCAACAACTTCGTCTATTTCCCTTTTTATCATCATAATTCCCCCTCTCACTTATACAACGATTAAAGATATAAAAATATTGCACTTTTCTTAAGAATAACATAAAAAGAAAACTAACGATAGTTTCGTTAGCTTTATAAAGTATACTAAATTTGTAAATATCGATACTTATAATTAAACTTTCTAGAAAAGCAAAATAAGATATCTCGCGATATCTTATTCCTATTTTATTTATGTGTTGCTTTTCTCTTTGTTGCAACAATGACTCCAATTGATCCAATAACAAGTAAAGTATTTGTAAATACAGATTGTAAATCATTTGTTTTTACAATTTCTTTATCTTGTGATGGCTTTGTTGTAGGAGCTGGTGTTGGAACTTTTTCACTTGGTGTTTCAGGTTTACTTGGTGTTACTATTGGTGCTTTAGCACTAATTACAAGAACAGCTTCCTCACTAAAAATATTCTTACTTTTTTCGTTTCTTACTCTTAAAGCTATTTTCATTCCATTTTTATAACTTGTTGAACCAGCAGGAATTGTCCATGTTAATGTATTTTTAGGCGCTTCTTCTATTGCATATCCGCCACCCATACCACCAACAATCCATTCTGTAGTATACTTACCATCCCCAAATGGTATTTGATCTTTTGATACTGATACTGTAATTGGATTACCTTCAGTAACTTCATTGAATTGAATATCAAGTTTAAAATATGGTTGGAAAACCAATTCTGTGCCTTTTTGTTCACTTGTTAATTGTGCTACTAAAGCCCATCCCTTAAAACTATCCATTTTTGGACTGTAATCAGGTAAAACAACTTGTTTTCCCTTTTCACTAAATATATTATTACCCTCTAAATCCACAATACTTACTTTAACCTCTTCTTCAAACTGCAAAACTGCACCTGCTTCATAAGGTCCGCCACCTTCAGCTATTTGTTTTTGTGTATATGTATTGGCAGCAGATACCTTTTGTCCCAAAAGACATATACAACAAAACACAGCTGTAAAACATACTAATATTTTCTTCATAACTTCTTCCCTTTCCAATAATATCGAAAATATTATATAACAAAAAAACATCTATATTCTATTGGTATGTATAAAATATAGATATTTATGTTTAAAATCATTATTTATCTGGTAACGGAATAGAAATAAAGAGATGGCATTCGTTATCTTCTATTTGAATAGTAAAAATTCCTTGATACTTTTCAACAGCATTTTTTATAATTGATAAACCTAAACCTTTATGATTCTCTTTTGTAGATATATATTGATCACTCTTAGTAATCAATTGATTTGAACAAGCATTAACTTCTTCAATATGAATCATTTCATCCACATTATATATATAAAGATATAATGTTTTCTGATCAGAATTATCCATTGCTTCAATAGCATTATCCATTATATTTGCAAATATACTTACCAAATCAAAATCTTGGATAAAGTTTAATGTATCACCCATAACTTCCAATGAAACTTTCACATCTACTTCAATCCCTTTACTCCTTGCATAATGAATCTTATCATTTAAAACAATATCTAATGTTCTATTATCACAACGGAATGGGACCTGAGTAGCATCTAATCTTTTAGCAGTTTCTTGAATATAACTATTCACATCACCTTTTGCTTCATTCATCATACTAATGACTGTTAAGTGCTTTTTAAAATCATGTATTAACTTTCTTGTTTCTTCATATTTATCTTTTAAATCATGATAATATGTCTCATCTTCTTGTATCTTATTCATTCTTTGTAAATACAATGTTTCCATTTTATAACGTTCATTTAATAAGAAATAATTTTTTAGAATAATTAAATTTATTGCAAACAGTATCACAATACTCACAAAACCATATATAAAAGATTCAGTTCTTATTTGAGTCATAATTATTGTAGCAAGCACTAAAGATAAGACAAGCACACAAATATACATCCATGTTTCTTTTAATGATATATATGTTAAATCTTTATTTAAATAACGACGATATACAATCATACAAAAGAGAACTAAAACAATCATCGATATCAGCATCTTTAAAACATAGTTTTCTGCAAATGTTATGGAGATATGAAAATATATCATAAACCATTCTACAAGAAAATGAGTCATCCCATCTAAAAGCACACATCCAACCAATATAAAACCATCAAAGAAATACTTACTTAATTTTCTTTTTTCAAAACATAAATAATCAATTAAATAGAAAACCAATATATTTACAATCAAATTCAACATAGCTATATGTAAAAGATTAACCATGCTTATAATTAATGTATAACCTCCTATAACTATAGGAATATACTTTTTATCAAACTTAAACTGATATTTTAAACACAACAAAAAAACAACAACACTATTAATAACTAAAGTAGAAAACAAACTCACTAAATAGACTATCATAAATTCTTCCTCACTAAAGATGTTAAAGCAAAATATTTTTCTTTAAAATCTTTTGCTTTTAATTGAGATAATGGAACTTTATCTTTATTTGTCATTGTTATGATACCTTCTTGGAAATGAAACTTTTGGATTTGATTCATATTAATAACATATGCTTTATGAGGCATAAAAAAGAAATATTTCTCCATTTTATGAAACATATCACTTATTTTAACATTTGTAATATAAACTTTATCTTCAGTTACAATTCTTACTTTTCTTTCTTTATATTCAAAGTAGATAATCTTATCTACATCTAATTGAACAATACCATCCTTTATCTTAAAGAGTTCTTTATTTACTTGTTTACTTTCTGATTCTTCCATATGTGAATAAATATCTTCAAGAACTTTCAAAATATCTTCTGCTTTAAATGGTTTCATAATATAGTCAAAAGTATGAATTGAAAACACATACTTTTGATATTCATTGTAATGACTTACAAAAACAATAAATGACTTTACATTTAATGTTCTGGCTTTTTTTGCTACCTCTAAGCCTGTGACTTGTCCCATCTCTATATCTAGAAATAAAATATCATAACTTGTAGTATCAAGATTCTTTTTAGCAATTTCTCCACTATCAACAACATCAATATTATATTCTAAATTTTTGCGCATAAAAAAACGATTCACTAGAGAATGAATTTCTTCGCTTACTGATTTATCATCATCACATACTAATATATTCAACATCTAGTTCACCGCCTTACTTTTTCAGTATTATAACATATTCTTATAATATATCAAAAAATCATTTCCTTTTAACTTATATAAGTCTCAACAGATATTGCTTATTCCTTTGTCATTTGACTTGTTCCATTTGTATAATTAATAGTCACTTGTGGTTGAACATTATAAACATAGACATTAAATTCTATGCCTTTTCCTTTATCTTCAACAGATTTTGCTTCCATTAAAACACCTCTAGCAACCAATTCATTATCCCTATAAATAGGTGTTACACGATATAAAACATGATGAGAAGTTTCCTTAACATAATCAGCTACCATATTCTCAAAAGGTAACATCCCTTCAGCATTAAAATATCTTGTCCCCGTTATCAAATTCTTCTCATTAGCATTTTCTCCTGCCAGTTGATATCCAATCAAATGACTACGATTATAAAGATATTTTCCATCCACAAAATCATACTTCACTGTTTGCCACCCCGAAGGCTTCACTTGACCTATATTCCCTCTTTTAGTAGTTGGCATAATATCTTTACATATGTTCGCATATGCTACTCCACATCTCCCTAAAGCATCTAATTCACTGTATGTTTCAAATGGTTCAGTTGTCATTTCACTTTCATCAAAGTAAGGCACATTATCATGAATAGCTACGTATTTTTGATTTGTATATTCTGGAATTTGATCTAATTCTATTTTTATATTTTGTTTCGTTTCATTATCATTTGGTTGATTGAGATAAAGCGTTGCACCACCGCCCAATAAACCCAACGAACATAATACTGATATAATAAGTTTACTTATATTTTTCTTCATACTATATACCTCTTACATATATTGTCTTTGTAATAAGGTCATGTGAATTCCCAACAAATTCATAACTTTCTTTAACTTTATAATCCATTAATAAAGTCATTGGAAAAACCATATCTGATGGATACTTTCTATTCCAATTATAAATCACAACTGCATCTATGAATTCATCAAGTTTAGTTATTGTTTGATTTTCTATCAAACAATAACCATCATCTTTATTCAATTCTTCACTAACAATTATATTTTGACAATTTAAATTCTTATACAACTCATACGAATAACTATTCATATATATCTTATCTTCCTTAATCATTTGAGATATATCTAACATCACATTTTTATCTTGTGAAAGCCTTCGATGATTAAACATCATTCCATAATCCTTATCTAAACAAAGTATTAATATCATCATTCTCTCCTTGTATTTCAATAATATCCTTTACATTAATAACCTGATCTACAATCCTTATTTTCCCTAATTCTAAATCTAGTTTTGTAACCATACCCTCTTTTGAAACATATTCTTCTTTATCATAATATACGATTTTAATCATCTTGCCAACTTCAACTTGATGTATCTGCCAATCTAATTCATAGCACCTATCTTGAGACAAAAGTTTCTTATCTACAACAATTCTTTCCTTACACTTTAAATACTCTCTAAATCCTTTTAAAGC
This sequence comes from Coprobacillus sp., assembly GCA_036639875.1. Lineage (GTDB taxonomy): Bacteria > Bacillota_I > Bacilli_A > Erysipelotrichales > Coprobacillaceae > JAVWHX01. Next base: position 14,208 of record JAVWHX010000015.1, on the reverse strand, counting down.
ATCAAATGATAAGAATATTTTTGCTCGTTCTGATTTATCTTGCTTATTCTGCATTATGACCACCTACTAATTTATTACGTTTTCTCGTTGTTGCTTTATCATAAAAATTCATACCTTTTAAAATCTTGTTTTTCCCATACTTATTTCTAATCTCCACAATCGCTTGCATCACTTTACGTTCTTCTTCAATCGCTTGATAATCAGTAAACAAATCATAAGATTCATATATTTCATCAACTACTCCTCCAAAAGAAATATTAATTCTTCTAATTGGTTGATTTCTACATGTTGTTCGTTTAAATAAAGTAATAAATTCTTGAATCAAGAAATGACTTGAATTTGTATTAACAGTTAATTTCATTGATCCGCCTGTACTTTTAACTTCTCTTTGAGAATAACCTATATGTAAAGAAATAAGATTTGTAACCAAATGATGTTCAACCAAATCCAAAGATTTTAACTCTACCATTTCCTTCATAACAAGCAAAGCATCTTCATACTGATAATCTTCAAAGAGGACTTGACCATGTGACATTGAATTATGTTTAGGTTTATATCTCTTAATATCTGCAATCGTTGTAGGTTCCCTTCCCCATGCATGATCAATTAAATATTCTGCATTAATCCCAAACTCTTTATATAAAACTTTCTCATCACAATGAGCAACGCCATCCATATCATATATTCCATGTTTCATAAGTCGATTTGCAATTCCCTTACCAACTTGCCAAAAGTCAGTTAATGGTTGATGATTCCATAATCTTTTCTGATAAATCTCCTCTGTTAATATTCCCATATTATCAGAACAATGTTTCGCTGTAATATCTAAGGCGACTTTACATAAATAAAGATTTGTTCCAATTCCTACAGTAGCTGTAATTCCAGTCACTTTATAAATATCATCCAAAATCATTTGAGCAAGCTGTTTAACATTCATTTGATATAAACTTAAATAGTGTGTGACATCCATAAAAACCTCATCTATGGAATAAACATGGATATCATCTTTAGAAATATATTTTAAATATATAGAATAAATATTTGATGAATATTCCATATACTTTTTCATTCTTGGTAATGCTATTTCATATTGAATATGCTTTGGTATATCACGAATGCGACAACGCCCTGGAACCCCTTGCGCTTTCATCTTAGGAGAAACTGCTAAACAAATAGCCCCATCTCCTCTTGTCTCATCAGCAACAACCAAGTTGACTGAAAACGGATCATAATTTCTTTCCACACACTCCACTGATGCAAAAAATGTTTTTAAATCAATACACATATAAACTTTATTCATTCTTCTCACTCCTTGCATTTCTATTATAAATTGTTCAATGTGCATAATCAACATAATTATGCACATATGTATATATTTTGTAAAAAATGCTTTATATATCAAGGAAAAGTATGTATAATTTTTATGAGGTGATGATCATGGATATTAAACAGCTTGTTAAAGAATATAAAAACAAATATAATCTCACGAATAAAGAAATTGCTGAACAGTTTAATGTCACTCATACAACTGTAGGAAGATGGTTGAATGGAACTGTAAAAACTGTTCAACAAGAGACTATTGATAAAATGAGTCATGTCTTAAAATGTGATGTGAATGCATTATTAAATGGAACTGCTATTACTTTAAAGAAACCTATTTTAGGGATGGCAAAAGCTGGTTATGATATGTTCTTAGATGATAATTATATGGGTGAAGAGAATATTACTTTAGAAGAATATAATCAAGGAGATTTCTTTTTACAGGTCTCTGGTGATTCCATGATTGGTGCTGGAATTAGAGATGGTGGTCTTGTCTATGTTAAGAAGTGTTCAACTGTATGTAATGGTGATATTGCAGTTATTGCAATTGGGGATGAAGTTACTATTAAAGAATTTAAACAAAAAAAAGATGGCATTACTTTAATCGCAAGTCATCCATCTATTGAAGATAGGGTTTTTACAAATGAAGAAGTTCAAGAACTTCCTATAAGAGTGATAGGGAAAGTTATTTATGCCAAGAATTATGTTTAATCCTTGGCATTTTTTCTTTCTAACATATATTGATTTATCTCATCTTTAGTAAGTTTTCTTACTTGAGTATGAGGAAAATCTTGATAAGTATTCATTGAAAATAGTGGTTGCATTTGTTCACATGTTTTGTTTTTATGTTTATTTAAGTAAATAATTAAGTCTTGGTTATCTTTAAAGATCTTATAAGAAATACGTCCATTCATATCTTTGATTTCATAAATACCGCAAGCTACCTTTAGTGTATAATCAGCAGTTCTCAAATAAAGTTTTGCGATAGATAATGATTGAAATGGGAAGTTCCATCTTTGTAAACCACGTTTAGGATCATGTTCAATACATATATAACGTCCACATGTTCCACATATATATTGAGTATGATTATATAAACATTCTAAAGGTTTTAATAAGGGGGTTATTCTTGAATTATCACTATAACATTCTTTACACATTTTTACTCTCCTCTGTTATTCTTTTTTTGAGTTACCGGTATCTCTATTCTTACGATAACTCAATAAAATTTTATTGTCAAATATTAAATAAATATTAAAAAAACAACAATATTTCTATTGTTGTCTAATAAAGTTTGTATAGATATGTTCTTCTTTTTCAGGTATTCCATATTCTTTTTTCCCTAATTCAATACTCTTTAAAAGAAATGCCATATTCTTTCCTAAAGTTCTCATAATTTGCATACCTTCTTGATCTTGTCTTACCTCATCAGGTGTGTTTCCATGTACACTATTCCAATATTGACTAGATACAACAGGCATTCCTGAAATTGTAAAATACTTGTTGATTTCATCGAATGTAGCACTTGCTCCACCACGACGACAACTTACAACTGCCGCTCCAGCTTTCATTGTTTTATCTGTTGTTATACTATAGAATAAACGATCAATAAATGAAATTAATGTTCCGTTCGCAGACGCATAGTAAACTGGTGAGCCAATAATAATTCCATCACTTTCTTTAAACTTAGGTGCTATTTCATTGACGTAATCATTGAATACACATTGTCCAATTGTCTTACATTTTCTACAACCGATACATCCACGTATATCTTTATTACCCACATGAATAATTTCTGTTTCAATACCTTCTTTGTTTAAAGTTGTTGCAACTTCTTCCAAGGCAGTAAATGTACAACCTTTTAAATTAGGACTTCCATTAATTAATAAGACTTTCATTATATCCTCCTCATTGCTTTCTTTATCTTTTTATATTACAATATTATTATAGTTCCCGGTAGTAACTACCAGTCAAGCACTTTTGCTAAAAAAAAGGAGAAATATTTTATGTGTACAATGAAAGAAGTTTGTAATGAAGTTGGAATGACATATGAAACATTAAAGTTTTATTGTAATGAAGGTCTTGTTCCTAATGTTAAAAGAGATAAGAATAATTATAGAGATTTTGATGAAAAGAATATTGCATGGTTAAAAGGATTACAATGTTTAAGAAAATGTGGAATGGGGATAAAGGAAATGAAACAATATATGAATTATTGTATGCAAGGACCTGATTCTATTCCTGAAAGAAAAGTTATGCTTGATCAGACAAAAGAATCTTTATTAAGAAAAGTAGAAGAAATCTATGAGTGTATTGATTTTATTGATAACAAGCAAACTTTTTATAATGATGTTTTAGATGGTAAGATAAAATATACAAGCAATTTAATTAAGCTTAAAGATTAAGATAATAGAAAAGTATCATTTCAACCAAAATGGTTAAGAATGATACTTTTTATCTTTTAAACTTAAAACATGATCTTGAATTTTGTTGATAATAATTTTGAAAAATTCATCATCTTTGCCAGTTGGGTCTTCTAGTTGCCAGTTATCATCAAACTCTTTTCCAATATAAGGACATCCAACATCACACCCCATTGAAATAACGATATCAGGTGTAGGGATATCTTGATAAAGTTTACTGTGTTGTTCTAATTCCATATCAATATCATAAAGTTCTTTCATAAGTCTAACTGCATCTTGATTAATTTGTGGTTTCAATACTGTTCCACATGAATAACATTCATAAGACTCTGATAAGAACTTCTTACCCAATGCTTCAGCCATTTGAGAACGACATGAATTATGAACACAAACAAAAGCTATCTTCTTTTTCACATTAAAATCCTACTTTATTTAAAATATGAATAACTTCATCTTTACTTAGAACTTTACCAAATGATACAACTACTCCATCAACAACAAGAGCTGGTGTAGACATAACACCATAACTTGCTATATCACTAAAATCAGTAACATGATCTACAACTTGCATTTGTCCAAGTTCATTTAATGCTAGTTTGGTATTTTCTTCTAAAGTCATACACTTAGCACAACCTGAACCTAAGACTTTAATTCTTGCTCCTTGACTTTGTTTATTTAATGATTCTTGCATTGATTCATCATTGCACTTTCCTTCACAACAACTTTTCTTTTCTGGTTTTTTAAATAATCTCATCATTTTCTTCTCCTTCATTAACCTTCGTGTGGGAATTTAGAAACAATATCTAATAATAATGGATCACTATCTTTAGGTATAACTTTCATCCATTTGCTCCCTAAATATTCATTCATAAGCTTTATAATCTTATCAACAGGATAATCTTTACCATCTTGTCTAAGTTGAAGACCTGCACATGTACATCCACCCACTGCATGAATAGAATATTCAATTCCATTGCTTTTTAATAATTCATTAATTGCTACCATCATATTAAAATCAATTACATTTGCCATATTTTTTCTCCTTTTAAAATAATAAAAATGAAAATGAATTAAACATAAAACCAACAAACATAATACCAATAGTAACGATCGTTACAAAGATAATCATAAGTTTTCTTTTCATTGCTTTTGATAACATAATCATTGAAGGTAATGATAAAGTTGTAACAGCCATCATAAATGCTAAAATCGTACCAAGCCCAGCACCTTTTATAAGCAAGCTTTCAGCAACAGGTATAGTTCCAAAAATATCTGCATACATTGGAATCCCAACTATAGTTGCTAAAGGAACTGAATAAAAATTATCCCCACCTAGAATTGATTCAATCCATTCTGCTGGTATAAGATTATGAATAATAGCACCAATCCCTACTCCTATAAATATATAAATAGCAACCTTCTTAATTGTTTCAATCACTTGTTCTTTTGCATAATCTCTTCGCTCTTTAGAAGTTAATACAGCTGCATCTATATCTACACTTCTTGCTTGTTTTATAAAATCAGCAATTTGGTCTTCCATATGAAGTTTTTCTATCAAAGTACCTCCAACAACAGCTATTACTAATCCAACAATAACATATGCTACAGCAATTTTCCATCCAAATACACTCATAAGTAAAACCAAAGAACCTAAATCAACCATTGGTGAAGAAATCAAAAAGGAAAAGGTGACTCCTAATGGTAATCCTGCACTTGTAAACCCCATAAATATAGGTATCGATGAACAACTACAAAACGGTGTTACAGTTCCTAAAAGTGCTCCTATAACGTTTGCTCCAATGCCATCAAATCTTCCTAATATCTTCTTACTTCTTTCCGGAGGAAAATAACTTTGAATATAAGATATCAAATAAATCAATACCATCAACAATATAAATATCTTTATTACATCATAAATAAAGAACTGTAAAACACCTCCAATTCTTTGATTAACATCCAGTCCTAAACTATTAAGTAAAAAACCAATAAGTTCATTTAACCATTTCATTCCTAATATTTGATTTTGAATAAATAACCCTATACTCTCCATAAAACACCTCCTTATATCGAAAGTTATCGATATATTTATTTTAAGTTATGCTGTCATTAATGACAGCATTCTTTATTTTCAATTACTGTTAATTGTTGAAGATATATAACAGCATATTCTAATCCTTCTTTAGATAATGAATAATGTGACCATTTTCCATCTTTACGAACATTGACTATTTTTGCATCGGTTAATATTTTCATATGATGAGATAGAGTTGATTGACTCACATCTAGTATTTCCAACAACTTACATGCACAATGTTCACCAGATTTTAATATATTTAAAATTTGTAAACGATTCGGATCACAAAATGCTTTAAATACTTTAGCATCATCTTCATAATTACTCTTCATACTTTTACCTCATATCTATATCTTTCGATATGATTATATTCCATACATCGATAAACGTCAATATATAAATTTAAAAAACATGTGAAATCAATAAGACTTCACATGCGCTTTATAATAAATCTCTGTGTTCATGAAGAAAACCACTAGTTCCAAACATCCCCAAAGAAATCAAGATAATTATTAGAGTACTTATTCCACCATAGTTATGAGCTTTTATATATGATGTATCAGCATAATGAAACAATGATAATCGATCAATAAAATCTATACTTCCACCTAACTTCATATACATACTTACCATAAACATCACAAGAATAACTGCACAACCAATCATAGCAGCTTTTTGAGAATTCTTAAGGGTAAGACTTGTAAGTAAACCAAAAGCAAAGAAAAACAATTGAACAATAAATAACGAGACCATAAATGGTATCATTCCTGATAATGAGAAAGAAAGATTCATCATCATTGAAGCTAAGAAAACTGAAACCAAACAAACAATATTAATCAATAATAAGATAGTCACTCCAGCAATCACCTTATGACATAGTATAATCCATCTTTTTACTCCCTTTACATATAAGAATTCATAAGTCTTATCAAGCTCTTCTTTTGAAAAGATATTCGAACCCAAAATAACACTATGAAAAGCCAATGCAATAACAAAATATAAATGAATCATACTATAACTTCCTACACCCGTTGTATAATCTAGTGCCCCTGCTCCAAAGAATGCTTGTAACATTGGAGGTAATGAGTTCAACATTTCTTCCACTCCCCCTGGCGCAGTTGTCATACTTCCAACTTTAAAGAAAGCAATAAGAACAAGTGCAACCATACCAATGATCCAGTAAATCGTTTGTTTACGATAACCTAACCATTCTCTTTTTATCATATTCATAAAAGTGCCTCCTTATAAAGCTTGAATATCACGATGATTGAAATAATAATATGCTCCAACCAATGACCCAATACTTAAAATACTAAGAATACATAAATAAATCATATCAAACCCCCCATGACTCATAATTGATTCAGCAGATAAATAACTTAACAATGAAAAATAAGATAAGATTCCATCTGGTTCTAAGTTGACAATCATTTGTAATAAGAAAAAACTACAAACAATTCCTGTTGTTAAAGTTAACGGTGTCTTTACTTTTTTGATAACACAACCTAATAGAAAACCTATACTAAAAAATAACAGTTGTGTTAAAAACATAGATGCATTCATCGTTAATAAGATTGTCGTATCAAACTCAAGATTGGTCATTAATGCACTTAAATAAGTACCTATACAATAAATAATATTCATTATCAATAAACAGATAAGAACACTTATTATCTTTTGAGTTAATACAGAAATATGACTGATTGGTTTTGTATATAAGAAATCTGCTGTTTTTAAACTCATTTCTTTTCCTACAACATGAATTCCCAAATACATTGCTTGAAAAGCAGCCGCCACCATAACATACATAAAACAAAAACCATAAAATCCAGTAAGTGTATTAATCGTAGAAAGTTCTGCCCCTAATGCTTTTAATGTTTCTGGTGAATATGCTTTTAACATGCTTTCAAAGAAATTCATATCTGAAGAAAAAGATACATAAAGTTGAATACACACTACCCCAAAGAAAGTCAATGATAAAGCCCATATTAATGATGAAGGTATATACCTTTTTAATTCAAACTTTAAGACATTCATATTATTCACCATCCTGATAATAATGCATAAAGACCTCTTCTAAATCAGGTTCATGAAGATCAAGATTATCAATTGTATATTTTGATAACAATTGAATCATATCATTCACTTTTCCAGTATACATAAAACTATATACTTTATCTCTAACTACTAAGTTTTTAATCTCTGGCATCTTAAGGACTTTTGATAAATCTTGTTGGCTTGTAACTTCTACTTGTTTATAAGTGTTTTTACGTAAATCTTCCATCTGTTCAATTTTTAGTATTTGTCCATCTTTTATAATAGCAACTCGATGACATAATTTTTGAACTTCACTTAGAATATGAGATGAGAAAAAGATTGTCACACCTTTTTCATTTTCTTTACGAATCAATTCAAAGAACTTATTTTGCATTAATGGATCTAATCCACTTGTTGGTTCATCTAAAATAATAAGCTTTGGATCATGTAATAACCCTTGAACAATCCCTACCTTTTTACGATTACCATATGATAAATCTTCAATCTTACGATTTATATCTAACTCTAAAATATCACATAACTCTTTCATACGAATTTGACAATCATGGTCATAAAAAGATGCAGAATATTTTAATAAATCTTTGACTTTCATATGATCATAATAGAAGACTTCACTTGGTAGATAACCAATCTGTTTTGCATTCTCATCACGATATTCAATACAATCTTTTCCAAAGATTGTTGCACTACCACTTGTTGGATGAATCAAACCTAAAAGAGTACGAATTGTAGTAGATTTTCCAGCCCCATTAGGACCAATAAACCCAAATATTTCTCCCTCTTTTATCTGTAAGTTAATATTCTCAATTCCTCTTTGTTTTCCATAACTCTTTGTTAAATCTTTTGTTTCAATAATATAACTCATAAAAATTCCTCCCTAGAAAAGTTATCTATTAACATATCTCTATCCCAACTCTTTCATATTCATCTTACGCTTATTGATTATAATGGTCAATTAAGATTGTATTAAGATTTCTTTGTAGACAAAAAAAGATGTATACGTTTCTATACATCTTGCTTCCATTGATTTTTCTTTAAATCTACATTTCCATTTTCTTTAAAAGAAACATCTTCATTTATTAAGAGTTCTCTTTGTTCAACCCAACCAGGAGCACATCTTCCTTGACTATTCACAACGCGATGACATGGGAATTTCCCATAGTAATCAGATAAACACATGACTTTTCCAACTAACCTTGCATTCCCATCATGATTAGAAAGTGATGCTATTTGTCCATAAGTTGCAACATAACCATAGGGTATCTCCTCAACAATAGATAAAATCTGATAAATAAATTCTTCATTTAATTTTGCAGACATCTTATAACGCCGTTCCTTTTTCAGGAATATAAAATTGATTTAAATCAACATTTTCAATTTCTAACAGTTTAATCTTTTTATCTATTCCACCTGCATAGCCAGTCAAACTACCATTTGTTCCAACAACTCTATGACAAGGAATAATAATTGAAATAGGATTATGACCAACTGCTCCTCCAACTGCTTGTGCAGACATTGTTGACTTATTCATTCTTCTTGCGACTTCTCTAGCAATGTCTCCATATGTTGTGACTTCGCCATAAGGAATCTCACATAAGATTTTCCAAACTTCTTTTCTAAATTCACTACCTTGTGGTTTTAATGGTAATTGAGATATCAATGGTTGTTGTTTAGAAAAATATTGATCTAACCAACTTCTTGTCTTTTCAAATAGATCAAGATTATCTTTCTTTATCATCTCTTCCTTTAAGTCTCCTAAAAAATATTTTTGTCCTTCAAGCCATAATCCAAGAAGATATTCTCCATCACTTGCAATAGCTATATTTCCTAATGGAGAGATATAATTCGTTTGATATATCATAACTCATCACCTGCTAAATATTTTTCTATTATTGTTAATACACCTTGTTGATGATTTGAAGGAGCTCTATATTTAAACTTCTTTTTAAATTCATCTTTAGCATTCTCCATAACATACCCATATCCTGCTACTTGTAACATTTCTTCATCATTCCCAGCATCACCAAAAGCCATCACTTCTTCTGATTTTAATTGATATCTATCCATTAAAAATTGGATACCTACACCTTTATTTGTTTGTTGGGGAATTAAGTCTACACAATAATGTCCACTATCCACAACGCGAACATGTTCACTCACTATCTGGGTAAAATTTTTAATTCTTTCTTCAACATTTCCATTAGGTAAATATAAAGCAAATTTAAGAATTGGATTTTGAATAGAAGAGAAGTCTTCTATTTTTTTAACTCCCGGAAAATAAGGTAAAAACATTTGATAATAATGATCTGATATAGAATTTAAAGTATAAGATTGTTCTTTGGTACAAGCCCAACATAAAACATCTAGCATATCTTTCAATGATTCAATAATAACTTGAATATCTTGATAATTTAAATATGAAGAGTAAAGTTCTTGGTTCCCTTCTACAATATAACCGCCATTATCTGCTATATAAACTAATTCATCTTTAATATCTTCAAAGGTTCCTTGTAATTGTTTATATGGATTTCCACTAGCAACTACAAAATGAATATTTCTTCTTTTTAATTCATTATATATCTTTTGAAATCTTTCTTTATCATATGTAGAATCATTATTTAAAAATGTTCCATCCATATCAACAGCAATCATTTTAATATCCATATGATTTCATCCTCTCATAATCTCTTCTAGATTTATCTTATCATGAGTTACATAATCAAACAATATCTAATGACATTAGAGTTTATACTTACTTAAAAATCAATAAATTTAGAAACCTCCAAACTATAATGATAAACGCTTTATTAGCTAAAGGATTATCCTTTCAAATTAATTTTCTTAAATGACTCTAAATTCCTTCCACTTTCCTTTTATAAATCTAACCATAAAGCAAATAGAACGGAAGAACCAATCTGCTCCCATTGCTATCCAAACACCTATAATACCTAAGTTAAAGATAATTCCAAATACATAAGCAACACCTAAACGGAAAATAAGCATAGAAGCAATTCCTACATACATTGTATACTTAACATCTCCTGCTGCTCTTAAGCCATTTGGTAAAACAAATGAAGTTGGATGTAATGCAAAGGCCATGATATTATGCATAATAACCAAGATAAAGACATAATTTCTTGCTTCATCTGATAATGTATATAAGTTTAAAAGAACAGGCAGTCCAACAATAACCAACCCACCAATAAGGGCTGTCACAACATAAGATACTTTCATGAGTTTCTTTATATACTGAGATGCCTGACTATAATCACCAGCACCTACACATTGTCCTACGATTGTTACAATACCTAGATTAATTGCATTCACAACAACAACTGCAACTTGATCGATACTTCCAGCCACACTATTAGCAGCAATCTGACTTGTCCCAAATAATGCTACGATACTTGTGACAAGGACTCTTCCTAAAGTAAATAAACCATTTTCTATACCATTAGGAACAGCAATAGCCAAAATCTTACCTACCATTTCTTTATTCCAATTCAATATATCTTTTACTTTCACATAAACCAAATTATTTTTATCAAATGATAAATAAAGCAAAATTAATGCAGCAACAATTCTTGATATTAATGTTGGTATTGCAACACCCACTACTCCTGCATCTAAAACCATAACACCAATGTAATTTCCAACAACATTAATAACATTCATCAATACTGATACATACATTGTAACTTTTGTTTTCTCAATTGATCTGAACAATGCTGATGAAGAATTATAAATCCCTAAAAATGGAAATGATAATGCAGTGATTAGAAAATAAGTTATAGATGCATTCATAACATTAGGTTCAACTGAACCAAAGAAAACACTTAATATTGTTTTATGGAATACCAAACACAAAATCATAATAGCTACTGAAATAAGACATGTAATTGTTAGTAGCTGACTTGATGCAAAATTCGCTTTTTCTTTATTCTTACTTCCAATATACTGAGAAACAATTACTGCCCCACCAGTCGCAACAGCTGCTAAAACTGTAATAATTAAATTATTAACCATATCAACCAAACCAACCCCTGATATAGCAGCTTCACCAGCATATGAAACCATCATTGTATCTGCCATACCAACAACCATTGTTAAGAGTTGTTCAATAATTAATGGCCATATTAATCTTTTTAATTGTCTATTTGAAAACATTATAATCTCCCCTTTATCTTTATTATATGTATGAATCACGTAATGTCTAATACCTATAATAAATATATATCAATGCCTGCTAAGCATAATTTATATAAATAAAAAACCTATCCTAAAGAATAGATTTCTCATCGCTTTTAAGTGCTCTTAAATATTCTATAATGCTTTTAGCATGTGCTTTAGCAGTTTCATCTAAATCATCTATATAAAAGAAAGGTAATGAATGTTTTGATGAACTATGAATTAATATCATAGTTAGAATCATATTGGCTAAAACTTTTGGATTACACTTACCATCTGGAACACCCCATTTTATTAATAAATCTTCAAAGTATTTGACTTGATCATTCATAAATCCTTGATATCTATTATCATCAATATGTTTACGAATCCATACTTCTTCTTCCTGAGTCATAATTAGAAATCCTGTATCACTATAATAAGTGACACCTTTTAAATACATATAAATTTGATCTTCCCAACTTAAATCAGTTCGAGAATCAATTTCTTCAAAAAACTTAGGAAATTTTGTCCATTGATATTCTAATACACAAATAACAAACTCTTGTACAGATTCGTAAAATGTATAAAAAAATGGTTTAGATATTCCAACTGATTTTAAGACATCCATAAGTGTAACATTACGAATCCCATGTTTTGAATACATATGTAATGCAGTATCTAATAACTGTAATTTTATAGATTCTTTTTGTTCTTGTGAATAAACTTTGATTGGCATAATTCATCCTCCATAAAAAAAATGGTACAACATTTTATCTTATAAATGTTATACCATAAATTCATGTTAAATACTAATAATTAATATAATCTCTCGTTTTCTGATATATCTTCTTTTGATTGCTTTATGCTATCTTTTGAAATGTTTTCAGTCTTCTCATCCAACGAATGCCAGTTTATATTTTCTTTTTTTCCTATATGAAACAATCTTTTTAACCCGCCAATAATATTATCACATATAAAAACCCAAAAATGCATTGCAATAAATGATATGAGAATACATACACCTAAAACAATCATAATTCCTACAATATCCATTTATTTACTCGCTAAGAATGCTGGCCAGAACACATCAAATTGAGCAGCTTCTTCTGGTTGGTGAATATAAACAGTATAGTCCTCATCAAAGCTATCCATAATACAGAAATCTGTATACCCTGCCATGATTCCACCTTCATAATAAAGTACAAATTGTCCTTGAACAATCTTTGCTTTCTTTAAATGATTCATTGTGAATTTCTCCGGATCACTACACCCATCTAATTCAGGTGTTGTTTGAATCAAAATAATACTCATGTCTGATTCACGAAAACCAATAATTAAGCTTGTAAAAAGATATGTTGTTTTTCTAGCTAGAATATAGTTACTTGTTTTTACTTTTTGAGAAATACCATAAACAATATGATATCCTTCTGAATCTTCTACAACTTGATTAAATAACAACCTCATCTTTTCTTTGTTTGCTTGATTACGTTCTTCATCCCATACTTTCTCTTTTCTAAAAAATCCCATTTTCTTCATCCCTTTCTCTTAATTACTTTTTATGTTTATAAAGTAATTAAGATTATCATACCATATCATTTTTTAAATAACAATATTGTCCACAAAAAAAGTGATGCAATTCACATCACTCTGGCTCTATACTAAAAGTGGAGGGATAAGATATATCCCTTCACTTTTTGATATATAAATATAGACATAGTGATTATCCTGTTTTACAATTTAAGCGACCAAACCAAATAGAAAAGAGGTAATTTACTATGTCCAATATTAATTATATCAATGATTTGCTTAAGTCTCTAGAACTTTTTCATATCTCTGGTTTCTTTTTCCCTTCTCCTTTTAAAAATACTGATTCTTGTTTCCGTTTTGTTAAGAATAAAAATGGCACAACGACTCGTTTTGTTCATATTGTTTCTTCTCTTGTTCCTAAACCTTGTCCTCATTGTGGTTCTATCAATCGTCATCATTCTAAAGGTACCAGAACTATTTATTTAACTCATAAATCTAACGGTCTTATGAAAACTATTCTTGAAGTCTCTTACAGAAGGTATGAGTGTAAAGACTGTCATAGATATTTTAAAGAAAATATTCCTTTCCAATTCTATGATACTCACTTAACCACTATCTCTGCACAAAACTGTCTTT
>JAVWHX010000014.1:0-38762 GCA_036639875.1 Coprobacillus sp. | reverse complement strand
GTTCAGTTGGTTAGAATGCCGCCCTGTCACGGCGGAGGTCGCGGGTTCGAGTCCCGTCCAGACCGCCATTGGTTCCGTAGCTCAGTCGGTAGAGCAGAGGACTGAAAATCCTCGTGTCGCTGGTTCGATTCCGGCCGGAACCACCATTATTTATTTAATTGAACGATTCACTACATGGCGGGGTAGCTCAGTTGGCTAGAGCAATCGGTTCATACCCGGTGGGTCGGGGGTTCGAATCCCTTCCCCGCTACCATTAAGCTAACAAGTGGTGAATACCACTTTTTATTTTATAAGGACCCTTAGCTCAGTTGGTCAGAGCTACCGGCTCATAACCGGTTGGTCGCAGGTTCGAGTCCTGCAGGGTCCACCAATCTAAATATAGAAGATATAATCACTGATTTTAGAAATATGATTATATCTTTTTTTATTTATTAACAATTTAGCTTAAATACATTTTCATAATATCGAGTATAATTATTGAATTGACAGTTATTGGTAATACTGATACTATTTGATTAGGAGAATGTCTTATGATAAAAATAAAAGATAAAAAAATTTATATAGTAATATTTGCTGTCTGCTTGCTTATAATTGCTTATTCTGTTATGAATGATGCAAATTTGTTTTATATTGTAAAAAATTTTATATTTAATTCTGAATATAGGAATGCACCTTATCTTGCACAAGATAATTTCTTTCCAGATATGTCAATTTTTGAAGTAATAGTTCAAGTTTTCAAGAATTATTATTGGGAATTTGATGTCACTCTTATTTTCGGAACAAATTTATTTCAAATCATTACGCCTTTGATATGTTCTTTTATAGGAATAAAATTTTATACATATTTAAAGACGATTCTTCAAATGAAGTTTTATAGACATTCTAGTTACAATAAGACTTTGTTGAAAGAAATCTTATCTAAGTCATTTTATACTGCCATATCCTTTTTTTGTGCATATCTTGTTTTTTACTTTATTTCTTTAACGATGTCACAAGGAAGACTTAATGGATCTGTCTCTAGAGATTTATTTGCTAGTATTTTAGGATATGATTTAAGTCAGAGTCAACCATATCTATATTATATTATTGAAGGTTTTATTAGATTTTTTATGGTACCTTTTGTGTATACTTTCTTTTCATGTTCATTATGTTTGGTTTCTAATAACCAAAAGACTGTTTTATTTATTACAAATATGTATTATTATGGTTTGAGTGCATTAGCTTTCGGATTGTTTTATATCACTCAAAATGCTATATATATTAATCCTTCATCAATAATGGTTATTGGTTCCTTTAATGGATTAAATTCTCTTTTATTAATATTAATAGGAAGTATACCGTTATGGATAGGATTAATAATTATTATTTGGAGGGGAAAAAATGTTGAAATATAAGAACATACTTGTTTATTTGCTTATATATTTCATTATTACCTTTGTTTTTGGTGCAACTATCAATTCTATAGATATTACGATAGATAATTTATATTATAATATATATTTGTTTATTATTATTTTGTTAATCTATTTTGTGAGTGTTGATATGTTTCGACAATTGCCGTTTCAACTCCATAGATATTCTAATATAATGGATTTTTATAAGGAAAGGTTGAGGCAATATACAATTCTAAATTTTGTAATTTCAATCTGCATATTTATTTCTAATTGGATAGTTGCTTTCCTTTTTGGAAGTTTATCTTATACATATATGTCAGGAGTCTTTTACTTAATACACATGTTTTTTATTTTTGAGATCGTATTTCTTATATTGTTGTGTTTTGTTCATAAATTTAAGTTCACTTTAATCAGTTCGATATTATTCTTTTTGATTTTTATAATGTATTTTATATGTATACTTAATAATTATAGTTCAATTCTACCCATTAATATATTTACATATTTCTTTTCTTCTGATTCAACAAATCAATTTTTTTCGATATTTTATTATATATTATGGATTGTTGGTATTTTGTTATTATTAAAATTTAGGAAAAGAGATTTTGAATTATGAAAAAAATACTTCTAACAACATATTTGATCTTTATGTTTTTAATATCTGTATTGCCACTAGATGTATCTAATCTTAAAGACTCAATGAATTTGTTGTTTTTAAACACTGATTCATTTCCATTGTTTGGATTAGAAAAACTGAATTTCCAATATATAATTATATTTATGGTCTTTTGTTTTATCATATTTAATCATCTGTTTTCTGAAGTAAATGAAACGTTTTCATTTTTAACCTTAAAAATGTATAGAACTTCAAAACAAAAATTCTTTAATACAATTTGTGCTAATTATTTGCGAAAGTGTTCTGTATTTATGGGTGTTATGATGGTTTTGGTTATATGTTGTTATATATTTTTTTATGGTTTTAATATAAATATCGAAGAGCTTTTGTTGCTTTTGATATATGCAATTAAATTGTTTTTAGTTATATATTTTATTACTATTTTATATGAATTATTTTCTGTTGTGGGATTGACTTCTAAGGCATATTCTTATTCATTGTCATTGTTTGTTTTTATTTTATTAACGGACATTATTTTAGGGGTGCATATAATAACTTATTCAAATTATATATCTCAAGAAATTTCTTATGTTATTGTTTTAGCAATTCTTAGTATTTTAGAATATAAATTAAGTTTGAAAATTTTTAGGAAAAGAGGAGAAATATAATGATTATAATTAATCAAATAAGTAAATCTTTTAAGGATAATATTCTATTTGAAAATATATCTTTAAAGTTTGAAGAACAAAGAAAAATTTTAATTAAAGGTATTAATGGTTCTGGTAAAAGTGTATTTTTGAAACTATTGGTTGGCTATTCAACGATAGATAGCGGAGAAATAATAATTGATGATTATATTCTTCATAAGTCTGGTGATTTTATTCCTAATTCAGGAATTAGTATTAATTCACCAGAATTTATAAATAATTTAACTGGATTGGAAAATTTATTGTTATTGTCTGATATTCGTAAGATAGCAACAAAAGAGGATATTATTGAATTGGCAAAAAAATTAGAATTAGATATGTTTCTTAATAAAAAGTATAAAAATTACTCGTTAGGTATGAAGCAAAAGATGAGAATTATTCAAGCTTTAATGGATAAACCTAAATATCTCATTTTGGATGAACCATTTGATGCATTAGATCACCAGAGTTGTGAAATTGTAAAAAAGCTTTTTTTAGATTATGTGGATAATGGATGTACTTTAATCTATACAACACATAATACTGAATTTGAACAATTTTCAGATGAAGTCTATGAAATTGACAACAGAAAACTTATTAAAATAAAATAAAATGATAGTTTAAATATTTTGAGTATTATATTTCGTGATTTGTATCTTATATTTTTCTAGTTACATCAAAAATCATTAGTTGTCATGTTAACATGAGCTAAGTAGTCTTAAAATTATTTATAAAAAATATTAATAGTCAAGAAAAAATTACCATTTAAATTACGATGAAAAGTTTGGGAACTTTGGTTTTTAAACTTTTTTTATGGTTCTTTACTTTAAAAAATATTGATTAAATGCTAGAAATAATGTATTGTTTAAATAACATTTATATAAAAGGGGAGATTTTATAATGGGTAAAGTTGTTAAGTTTGGTGGGTCATCTTTAGCAGATGCAAAACAGTTTAAAAAAGTTTATGATATTATGAATGCAGATAAAGAAAGAAAATATATTGTTCCTAGTGCTCCAGGAAAGCGATTTAAAGAAGATACAAAAGTTACTGATATGCTTTATAAAGCATATCGTGCTACTGATTCTAAAGAGTTTAAAGTTACTTTTGAGGAAATTAAATCTAGATATCAAGATATTATTGATGGCTTAAAATTAGATATATCTTTAGATAAAGAGTTTGAAATTATTGAAAAGAATTTTGAGTTAAAATTAGGGGAAGATTATGCAGCAAGTCGAGGAGAATATTTGAATGGATTATTGCTTGCTAATTATTTAGGTTTTGAGTTTATTGATGCTGCTGATGTTATCTTTATTGATAGTCATGGTAATTATGATGCTGAAAAAACTGATCCAATCTTATCAGAATGTCTTTTAAAGGCTGAAAACGCTGTTATTCCAGGGTTTTATGGTTCTTTAAATGATGACAGTGGTTGTATTAAAGCGTTCTCTAGAGGAGGCTCTGACGTCACTGGCGCTATTGTTGCAAAGAATGGGAAAGCTGACTTATATGAAAACTGGACTGATGTTTCTGGTTTCTTAGTTGCTGATCCACGTATTGTTAAAGATCCTGATGTTATTGAAACAATTACTTATAAAGAATTAAGAGAGTTATCTTATATGGGAGCTTCTGTTTTACATGAAAATTCTGTATTTCCAGTTCGTAAAGAAGGAATCCCAATAAATATAAAAAATACCAATCAACCTAATGATCCAGGAACATTAATTGTAGAAAGTACTTGTCATAAACCAACTCACGTTATTACAGGAATTGCTGGAACAAAAGGTTTTGCAACTGTTATGATTGAAAAAGATATGATGAACTCAGAGATTGGTTTTGGTCGTAAAGTCTTAGAAGTCTTTGAACAATATAACATCTCATTTGAACATATACCTTCAGGTATTGATACAATGACTATTATTGTTAATACAAATGATTTTATTGATAAAGAACAAGATATTCTTGCTGGTATTCATCGTGCTGTACAACCAGATTCAATAGTATTAGAATCAGATTTAGCTTTAATTGCTGTTGTAGGTAGAGGAATGAAAGCATCTAGAGGTACTGCTGCAAGAGTCTTTAAAGCTCTAGCTAAAGAGAATGTAAATATTAAAATGATTGATCAGGGTTCTAGTGAGTTAAATATTATTATTGGTGTTAGAAACTGTTACTTTGAACCTGCTATTAAAGCTATTTATAACGAATTTATTATTAATGAATAACCACTCGAAAGAGTGGTTATCTTTTGTTATAATATAAATAAGTTAATATTATGCGTGTGAAGATGAAATAATGTCTGTTAGGCTTATTTTATTTCTTTATAAAATGAATTGATTATACTAGAAGTAGGAGGCGATATCATGGGAATAGGAATTATTGCTGTAGGATTTTTATTACTTCATTTTCATTTTATAAATGCTCAAATTCTTAATGTACAGTTATATCCACTTTATGTCAGTTTACCTATGATTATTTTAGGACTACTTTATAGTTATCGTGCTACTAAAAAGAAAGAATACCTTTGTTTTGTTGGAGCATGTGTTCTTCTTATTGGACTTATGTTTATAGATGATATGAGAGTTCTTTTTCTTACTTTTCAAACATTACTATATGTAGCATATTTATTGTTTATAAGAAAAGAAGTTCCAAATCACAAGCATAAGAAGATATTCTTGATATGGATTATTGTTTATACTATTTTTGGATTTATTCGTTCATGGACAGTGTTTGGTTGGCATATTGGACATGAGTTTAATCAAATAGCATCAATAATAAGTATCTTTTCTGTTATTCCATTAACAATATATTTGTTGAGAATGAGGAAATCACTTTCTATAGAAGAACGTCCTCAAATAGCTTCGATAAACATCTCGACATACATCTATATTCTAATCATTGCTATTTCAGTGTTAGGTATTGTTTTAGTGCGTCAACCACTTACGCATTATACTAACAATCAAACAAATCAATTTCGAATATATCAACTTGATAATGAAGTAATAGAACCTATATATGTGATTGATTGGCAATCTTATGATACTTATGAAGCAAATATAATTGGTGATTTTTATATAACAAGTGATATCAACGTAGATACAATAGAATTGGAGTTTAATAATTATGCTATGGTATCTGGTCGTTTGAATTTAATAAATGAAAGAACATATGATTTCTCCTCTGATGTTAACAAACAAGGAGGTTGGAGCATTGGTGGTGACCCTAAATGTAAATTCAAATTGAATGGTCAAAAGATTCCAACTAAAATGAAGGAAATCAATCCTAATGAATATTATTATAGTGATTCTTATATAAAGATAAGTAAATGTATGATTTATGATGGAGATGTTCTCGTTATGCCAAGAATTGAATTTACAAATAAAAAAATTCAATTCAATAGTATACAAATTCTTGATAATAACAATCAAATAATAGCAACCAAACAAATAGAAAACGATAATCAAGATTATAGTGATTTTATAAATGTTTGTCCTGAATCAATCAATAGTTCATTAAAACATAGTGATGAAACAATTTATCAAGTAAGGCTTATATATACTGACCAAGACAAAACTATAATGAAGGAATATCCATTAAAATTATATGAAAATCATATGCCTTGATGAGCATCGTGAGCAGTTAGAGAAGAGACTGCAAAGATATAGTTATTTAGATATTGTCTTGGTTGAAAAAGGGATTGATTTTCAAGGTATGGCGTACATTTTTGATATTTTACGTTTTCATGAGTTAGAAGAGTATTTACAATCTGTGGAAACATCAACATTTATTCTATATGGGAAAAAGAATGATAGAATTTATAAAATTGATATTCATCAAATTATATATATTGAAGGTTTTTCTAAAGAAACTTATATTCGTACTAAAGATAATCAATATGAGATAAAAGAAAAACTTTATGAGTTAGAAGAAAAGTTATTAGATTATGGTTTTGCTAGAGTAAGCAAATCATTGATTATTAATTGTCGAATGATTAAATCACTTGAACCATTAATGAACATGAGATATCGTATCCATTTAAAAAATGGAGAATATGTCAACTTAACTCGAGCATATACAAAGTCATTTAAAAGTTATTTAAAGATGAGGTGAGACAAGATGTTAGAAAAAATAGGAATACGTATTATTGTAAGTTTAATTGTAATATGGTATATATTTCAGTTTAATATGTACAAGCTTCACGTTGATTTGATTGTTTTTCTTGCTATGTTGCTTTATTCTGTTTTAGTAACTTTCATTATTGAATCTTCTTTATCTTTATTAAGAAAGATTATAAAGTGGACTCCATTAATCATTTTTGTAATGATCATAACAACGATTGTAAGTTATCTTGTATTAGGTAAAGGTGTTTATATTTATCTTATAATATATGCTCTTTGCTTTATAAGCATTGATTTATATCGTGAATATTCAATGACTAATTTATTGGAAAATGCTTTTAAAAACAAACTATAAGGAAAGTCTTTATAATACTTCTAAAAATAATTACAACTACATATAAGAAAGAAGTTGCTATGTCCTATTAAAAGATAAGAATTTAAAAATGTTAAAAAAATTTTGATGGATCAGAGAATATATCCTTATTCAATGGATTATAAATAGTAATAATCTTAATAAAGATGTTAATATGTCAGTAAACTTAATAAAAGTTAATAGACATATTGATAGGAACTTATAAAGGTTTAAATACTTAGTTGAAATTTTATCCAAATGGCGAATGACTAGGAGAGTTTGGAATAAAAGCAAGTCTTCCTAATTGCGTGGATAATTAACCATTTGATTGATAATGATAAAAGTGAAACGTTAATAACGAAAGGTATTCCTTTAGAGGAAAATGGTATTGGTTCATTTAGCAGTTATCCGTTCTTGCATATGTTGTTGCTTTAGTGATTTCTCTATCAGCAGGATTCGTGTTTTTGAAAAGAGGAAAAAAATAAGTATACTTATATAATGAATAGCCACTCGAAAGAGTGGTTTTCTTTTGGTATAATGTAAGTAGAGACAAGATAATGTAACTTAGTCATTTTTAATATCTTTTTTTGATTTTATAAGTATACTGAAAATAGAGGGGAGTGATATCTATGAGATTAGGATTAATATCATTAGGTTTCTTAATGCTTCATTTAAATTTTCTACCAATAAGTATAAGCCTTACAATTATTGTTCTTGGTTTAATTTATATTTACCAAGATGGTAGAAAAAGTGAAACATTATATCTTATTTTAACAAATATTCTTTTGATTATACTTTCGTTTTTAGATACTGCTTTTCTTTTTACAATTGCTAAATTTATATATATCGTTACTTTATTATTCTTCGTTGAAAAAAGTATTGTTAATGAACAAGATAAGAAACGATTCCATAATACAATACTTATTTATGGTATGTTACAGTTAATGAGTTTTATTCCAGCACTATCGCTATTGATGATAATACAATTTTTCGTTTCTATTAATATTTATTTGCAAATGTCACATCTTAGAAAAATAACAATGGTTGAAGATAGACCACAAATAATAACACAGCCAAAGCCGATAGGTATTTCTATATTTGTAGTTGTGATAAGTATTGTTATTATTGCATTAACGAGACAAACTTTCGTTGATTATACTTACAATAAGGCTAGTCAAATAAGTATATATGAAGTTGTAAGTGAGGAAATTAAAATCCAATATTTTGCTAATCAAAGAATTTCATACAGAATTTCGAATTTGTATAGAGGTGGAAGGCAACCAGTTCTTTGGATGGATGATCAGGTTAGTGGTGAAAAGTTAAGTGTTGAAGTAGATGGTAGAATAGTGGCAGAAGCAAATATTGAGTTTGATGGAACTCATTGGATTTATAGTATGATTAGTGGTTTGTCTGTTTCGGATAATATAAGTGATTCTAAGAGTTGCGTTATAAAAATTGATGATAAGGAATATAATGGAGTTGTTCAAAAGGTTGTACCAGAACAGTATGGTTATAAAGACAATGAAATAAAATTAGATCATTGTTATATAAATAATGGGTATCTTATAACATTACCAAGAATACAAGTTTCAGGCAAAGAAAAACATATAAGAACAATCGCAATATTAGATAAGGATGATAATGAGATTTATAGTTATGATTATGAACAAAATGATTATTTATCTTCTGATAATACAACAGTCTATCTAGAAAGTTTAGCAAGTTACAAAAATGTTTCTAATGGTCCATATAAAGTGAAGATAGGATTTGAATCCCAAGACAAGAATGATGATAACATAGAATTTAAAGAATACAATTTGGTGAAACAATGAAATTAGTGTGTTCAAAAGATTTGAAGATACAATTGCAAGAAAGATTGCAAAAATTTGAGTATCTAGATATTGTCTTGGTTGAAAGAGGAATGAAATTCCAGGGACTTGCTTATGTTTTTGATAGCAATAATATAGAAGAGTTAGAATTGTATTTAGAATCACTTGAGAGGACTTCTAGAGTATTGCTTGGAAAACAGGGAGATAGAATATATAAAGTGGATATTAGTCATATTGTTTATATTGAAGGATTTTCTAAAGAAGCATATGTTCATACATTAAATAATCAATATGAAGTTAAAGAAAAATTATATGAATTGGAAGAAATTTTAGCTAATTATCAGTTTATACGTGTTAGCAAATCATTAATTGTTAATTGTCGTATGATTGATTCATTGGAACCTTTAATGAATATGAAGTTTAGAATTTACTTGAAGAATGGTGAGTTTGTTGAATTATCGCGTTCATATGTGCATTCTTTTAAAAATTATCTAAAGATGAGGTGAAGTTATGTTTGAGAAAATGGGTATTCGCATTGGGATAAGTGTTTTATTTGTTTGGTTTATTTTATCAATTGATATTGTTTCTTTGAAAATTGATGGTTTTATATTTTCAATGATTGTTCTTTACTCGATATTATTATCATTGATTATTGAAATAAGCTATAGTCTTCTTAGAAAATACTTGCAGTATATGCCATATATAAGTTTTATTATGATTATAATGGTAGGTATAACTTATCTTTATTGGGGATGGGGTATGTATGTTGGCTTTACGGCTTATGTTGTATCTTCGCTAATCTTTGATCTATATCGTGAGTATAAAATGTACACATTACTAAAGAAAGCTTTGGAAGATCATTCTATAGAATGATTTTTTCATATATGATTTAAAAATATAAAATATTTCTAAAAGCAAACTTGACACTTGGTTAATAACTGATATAATCATTTATATAAGAGGAATATTAATAGTTAATATGTGTATATTTATATTGGTGATTACTCTGAAAAAAAAGAAAAAAGGAGGTAGGAACAATATGATTTATAGTTATCCTGATAAAACGGCTTTTGTAGTTCCTGCTGGAACGAAATTGAAAAAATCTCACGAATCAAAAAAAAATCGTGAAATTAGAAAAGCTATTGAATCAATTACTGTACAAGAAAATCCTGGAACATATACTTTCAATTTTAAAAAAAATAAGTAGTTTTTATGGTTATTGAGTTATTTGATGATTTAGATTTAAAACTTACAGTATTAAATAAAGAAACTGAAAAGTTTATAGAAGGATTCAATTGTGGAAATCTTACAATCAATAATTACCTTAAGCTAAATGGCACGTGCTTTGAAATTGCAAAAACTTATATCCTCATTGATCAAATATCTTCTAAAACTATAGGTTTCTTTTCTTTATGTGCTGATACTTTACTCGAAAGAGAAAAGAATGGGATTATGCATTTTAATTCTGCTATACGTATAAATATGTTTGCTATAGATACTAAATATCAGGGGAAAAGAGATATTGGAATAGATGGAACAAGAGTAACATTTGCACATTTTCTGCTCATTCAATGCTTCAAGATTATTAGAGAAATCGCTGAAAACTATATTGGAGCATCTTATATAACATTATATTCAACATTGGAAGGGCTAAACCTTTATAAAGAAGTTGGCAAATTAAATGTTGTTGATGATGAGTATATGATGACAGATACTGTTGATAATATTCAGCTGACTCCTATGTATAG
Source organism: Coprobacillus sp. (assembly GCA_036639875.1). Lineage (GTDB taxonomy): Bacteria > Bacillota_I > Bacilli_A > Erysipelotrichales > Coprobacillaceae > JAVWHX01. The sequence continues at coordinate 28,024 of JAVWHX010000014.1, read as the reverse complement.
AGAAATATTTGATTATGATTAAGATTCAACAATAGCGTTGAGTCTTTTTTCTTTATAGATTACTTTTCTTATTAGTTTTTACTTATGATAATTTGTCTAATAAGACTGACAATGATTTTTTAGTTATCATAAAGATTGATTGTTTTCATATTGGTTGACAAAAATATAAATATGCATATAATGTTAATATACCCATAGGGGGTATAGGAGGTAAAGATGAAAAAGAAATTTGATATTATTGGAATGACATGTAGTTCATGTAGCGCACATGTTGAAAAAGCAGTAAGTCAAATAGCAGGTGTTAATTCTGTTCAAGTCAACTTATTGAGTCATTCAATGGTTGTAGAATATAGTGATGATGTAAGCGAACAGACAATAATGAATGCTGTTGATCATGCTGGATATAAAGCTTTATTAGAAAATGAAAAGTTAGAAGTGAATCATCAAGAAGATGAAATCAAGAAAAAGAAAACATCGTTAATACTATCTTTTGTTTTCTTAATTCCTTTGTTCTATATTTCAATGGGACATATGATGGGAGCACCATTACCTGATATTTTATTAGGACATCAAAATGTTATGATATTTGCATTATCTCAATTAAGTTTAACATTACCTATTCTTTATATTAATAGAGGTTACTTTGAAAGAGGCTTTAAATCTTTGATGCATAAGAGTCCTAATATGGATACTTTAATAGCGATAGGAGCGGCCTCAGCGTTTGTTTATAGCTTCTATGCAATCTTTATGATGGGATATGAATTAGGTCATGGAAATATGCTTTTGGCTCATGAATATGCAATGCAATTATATTTTGAATCTGCTGGGATGATTTTAACATTAATATCATTAGGTAAATACTTAGAATCACGTTCTAAAAAGAAAACATCTGAAGCTATTGAAAAATTAATAAATTTAATGCCTTCAACTGCAATTGTTTTAAGAGATAATCAAGAAGTTGTTGTTTCGGTAGATGAGATTGTGATTGATGATATTGTTGTTGTGAAACCAGGAAGTAGTATACCAGTAGATGGGATTATCATAATGGGTGAAACTTCTATTGATGAATCAATGATTACGGGTGAATCTTTACCTGTTGATAAACAAGTTAATGATAAAGTTATTGGAGCAACAATGAATGGGAATGGTTATATTCAAGTGAAAACAACTCATACAAATCAAGATAATACTTTATCTCAAATTATTAAACTTGTAGAAGAAGCAAGTTCTTCTAAAGCACCCATTGCAAAGTTAGCAGATAAAATAAGTGGGGTATTTGTACCAGTCGTTATTTCAATTGCATTAGTAACGTTAGTAGCCTGGGTAGTATTAGGATCTTCATTTCACTTTGCACTATCATGTGCAATAGCTGTATTGGTTATTTCTTGTCCTTGTGCATTAGGTTTAGCTACACCAACAGCGATTATGGTAGGGACTGGTAAAGGTGCACAGTTGGGCATCTTGATTAAATCAGCTGAGAACTTAGAATTATTATCTAAAGCTGATACAATTGTTTTAGATAAAACAGGAACAATTACAAAAGGAAAACCACAAGTTACAGATATTTATCCAATTGATATGAGTGAGGAAGAATTGCTTAGATATGCTGCTGCTATTGAAAAAGCATCAACTCATCCTTTAGCAAAAGCAATTATTGAATATGTTGAAAATCAACATATTGATTATCAACAGGTTGATTCTTTTGAAATGATTCAGGGGAAAGGTTTGATTGGTCAATATTTCAACCATACTTTAATCTCTGGTAATCAAAGAATGATGGTAGAAGCCAATATTGATTTAAGTCCTTTTATTAAAAAGTCTGAAGAATTTGCAAGTCATGGAAAGACACCACTATACTATGCCTATAATCAAAAGATTATTGGAATGATTGTGGTGAGTGATGTGATTAAAGAAACAAGTCAACAAGCTATACAAGCATTTAAAGATAATGGCTTATCAGTATATATGTTAACAGGTGATAATGCTTTAACAGCAAATGCAATTGCTAAAGATTTAGATATTCAAGTGATTGCTGAAGTATTACCGCAAGATAAAGAACAACATGTTAGAGAATTACAAGATCAAGGCCACCGTGTTATTATGGTAGGTGATGGTATCAATGATGCTCCAGCATTAATGAGAGCTGATGTAGGTATAGCAATGACATCTGGTGTAGATATTGCTATTGATTCAGCTGATATTGTCTTGATGAAAAATGATTTAAATGATGTTGTTTCATCTATAGATTTAAGTCATGCTGTTATAAAAAACATTAAAGAAAACTTATTTTGGGCATTCTTCTATAATGTTATAGGAATTCCTCTTGCTGCTGGAGTATTTTACTCAATGTTTGGATTACTATTAGATCCAATGTTTGCAGCCGCAGCAATGAGTTTAAGTTCAGTCTTTGTAGTAAGTAATGCATTAAGATTAAAATTTTTTAAACCAAAACAAATTAAAATCATAAAGGAGAAAAAGAAAATGAAGGTTATGAATATTGAAGGAATGATGTGTGGACATTGTCAATCACATGTAGAAAAAGCTTTAAATGCTATTGAAGGGGTTAAAGCAACTGTTGATTTAAAGAATAATTGTGCTCATATTGAATTATTGAAAGACATTCAAGAAAGTGAACTTATTAAGGCTGTTGAAGAAGCTGGATATAGTGTTAAAGGGTTTCAATAATGAAAGCAAATAAATCACAAGTGACTAGATTGTTAAAAACGGCAAGAGGACAGATTGATGGGATTTTAAAAATGATTGAAGAAGATCGTTATTGTGTTGATATATCTAATCAGGTCATGGCAACACAAGCTGTCTTAAAACGTGCCAATAAGGAGATTATTGGAGCACATATGAAACATTGTGTTTATGATGCTATTGAAAATCAAGATGGTGAGAAAAAAATCGAGGAAATGATAGGAATTATTGATCAACTTATGAAATAAATTTTATAAAAAATGTAAAATTATGTATCTTTTGTGTCATTATTTGTGTATAATAAACGTATACCAAGGAGGACAAGGATATGAAGAAAATAAAGGTATTATTAGTTGCTGGATTATGTGCTTTTTTATTGGTAGGATGTAATCAAGCAAAAGAAGTAGAAAAAAGAGCAAAAGAAGATTTAACAAAAATTGAAGAAACTGTAAAAACTGATGTAGAAAAAACTGAAGAATTTACTAAAGAAAAGGTTGATGAAGCAATTGATTATATTCATCAAAACATTCAAAATATGAAAGATGCAGCTATTACTAAGAAAGTATATGAGTATTGTACATATATTGAATCTGCTGCAAAAAAAGCTGGTGTAGATGCTGAAAATGAAGTTGTAAAATTAGCAACTGCAACTAAAGAAGAAGCTATTAAGATTTATACTGCTGCTGATAATGAAATTGAATCATTAGCTAAAAAAGCTGGCGATACTTTAAAATCACAAGCAGATAAAATCAAAGCAGAAGGTCAAAAAATTTCAGAAGAATTTCATAAATTATTAAAAACTAAATAACTAGAAATGTGTGATGATATAAGTCACACATTTTTTTGTAGAATATTTCTTTTAATAAATGTATAATATGATACATGTAAGGAGGGATATCATGGATAAAAAGAGTTTGTTGTCAGTTCATCTTGCAGTCTTTTTATTTGGTGCATCAGGGTTGTTTGTGAAGTTTATTGATATGCCTGCATTCTTAATTCTTCTTGGCAGAGCAATGTTTTCAGCAATTGCTTTATACATATATATTCATATTAAGAAATATCCAATTCGTTTAAAATATCCACGCCATTACTTTTGGAACTTAATGGCAGGAGTTTTGTTAACAGTTCACTGGTTTTTCTTTATTCTATCTGTACAAGTTTCTACGGTTGCGATAGGAACAATTACTTTTGCTACATATCCATTTATTGTTTCATTTATAGAACCTTATGTCTTTAAAGAAAAATTCCAATATAAAAATTTAATTACGCTTTTCTTAGTGATTATTGGAGTTATGTTCTTAATTCCTGCATTTCAATTAACAAATGAGAATACTCTAGGAATTATTTATGGCATGATCGGAAGTGTGAGTTATGCATTATTATCCTTAATTAATCGTAGGCTTGCTGCTAACTATGATAGTGCTGTTATTAATCTATATGAACAAGGTGTCTCTGTTTGTTTAGTTACTTTACTAATATCTATTATTGATCCACCTATATCAATAGGAACTCAAGTAGACTTTATAGCTTTAATCATCTATGGAATTATTTTTACTGCTTTAGCTCATTCGCTTTATATTCATGGTCTTAAGGGGGTAAAAGCACAAACAGCAAGTATTATATCGGTATTAGAACCTGTTTATAGTATTTTTTTAGCAATGTTATTATTAAAAGAAGGATTAATTATACAAGAAATTATTGGAATTGCTTTGATTTTAATATCAGTTATATTAGCGTCCTATTTTGATAAGAATGAACTTCAAAAACAAAAGAATCAAACCGAAACACATATTGATTTATCTTAATATGTGTTTTTTATTTCATGTTTTGAAAAAAGTATAATTTTTGGTAACTCAATGATAAAATAATTAACAAATAAGGGGAGATTTTATGAAAAAGGGTAGTTATTTTTATTATGCATTATCTAATGGGATGTTTTACTATTCGTGGGGAACATTTGCTTGTATTATATCTGTGTATTTAGCAGGAGTTGGGTGTTCAGCTACTGAGATTTCATTGATTACATCAGCTGCTCCATTGTTTGCTATTGTATCTCAGCCAGTGTGTGGGATGATTGCTGATAAACTTAAGAGTCCAAAACTTGTTGGTATGAGTTGTTTGATTCTTTGCGTTATATCGGGGATGTTATTTGCATATAGTAAGAATTTTATATTTCTATTTTTATTTAATGGTTTTACACAAGGATTCTTTAATGGAACAACCGCTTTATCTGATCGTTTAGCAACTGCTTCTCCGTATCCTTTTGGTAAGATAAGATTGTGGGGATCTGTTTGTTATGCTGTGGCTTGTCAAGTTGCAGGGATAGTTTATGATTATGTATCTCCATTAGCTAATTATTATATATTTGCTGTGGCTATTGTCTTAACAATTATTGGTTTTTATTTTATGCATGATGTGAAACCAACAGAAAAAAATGCTTCACAACAATTCACTGTTAAAGAAATGTTATCTTCATTAATTAAAAATAAAGCATTTGTATTGTTTGTCCTTATCTATATTCTATTTCAAGGACCTATAAGTGCCAATAATGTTTATATGCCTTTATTAATTAAACAACTTGGTGGAACAACAGCGATGGTTGGAACAACGCTATTATTAAGTACTATGTTTGAAATACCAACAATTCTTTTTTCAGATCGTATTATGAAAAAGATATCATATAAATATTTAATGGTTATTGCGAGTGTGTTATCTGTTATCCGTTTTGTTTGGTATTCAACATGTCCACCACCATCAATGATTATGTATATGTTCTTCTTTCAAGGACTAACAAGTATTGTTTTTATTTTGGTTGCTGTTAAAATCATTATAGATATCGTAGATGAAAAATATGTAAATAGTGCCTATGGAATATCATCAATGCTTGCTAAAGGCTTATCAGCATTGATATTCCAAATGTTATCAGGAACAATAATTGATAAGATTGGTGGAAATTCTGCTTATACAGTTGTTTACTTGATGTATGCTGTTGTTATTGTTATAGCAACCATTATCGCGTTAAAATTTAAGATGCCAAGTCGTCAAAGATAAAAGATTCTTAATGAATCTTTTTTAAATAAACAGTATATAACAGTTGACAACAGTTATATACTGTTATATACTGTTTGTGAACAGAGGAGGAAAAACATGAAACTAATTATTAATAATTCATCGATGCAGCCTATATATGAACAAGTGGTTGAACAAATGAAAACAATGATCATTAATGGTGATCTAAAAGAAAATGATATTTTACCATCTGTTCGTTCTTTATCAAAAGATTTAAAGATAAGTGCACTTACAGTCAAAAAGGCATATGACCAACTTGAACAAACAGGTTTCACAATTACTATCCATGGAAAAGGAACTTATGTAGCTGCAGCAAATGCTGATCTTTTAATTGAAGAACAAAGAAAAGAAATCGAAACTGATTTGGAAATGGCCATCCAAAAAGGAAAGCGATATGGATTAAGCGAAGAAGAAATAAAACAAATATTTAATTTGATAGTGGAGGGATAAAAATGTTAAAGCTAACAAACGTTCATAAGAAATATGATCAATTCACACTTAATTGTACAATTGATGTTAATCCTGGATGCGTAACTGGTTTAATAGGACAAAATGGAGCCGGGAAGAGTACAACATTTAAAGCTATTTTAGATTTGATTTCTATTGATGGTGGTGAAATAGAAATACTTGGTAAAGAGCATAAGACTTTATCTAAAGAAGATAAAGAAAAAGTTGGAGTTGTCTTATCTGATTCAGGATTTAATGATTATTTGAATATTAAAGACATTATTCCAATTATGTCTCATTTGTATAAATCATTTAATAAAAATGATTTTATACAAAAATGTCAACATTTTCAATTACCTTTAAATAAACAACTTAAAGATTTTTCTACAGGAATGAAAGCTAAACTTAAAGTCTTGGTTGCTATATCTCATCAATCAAAGATTCTTATTCTTGATGAACCAACTGCTGGTTTAGATGTTATAGCTAGAGATGAATTATTAGATATGTTACGTAGTTATCTTGAAACTAATGAAGAGAGTTCTATCTTGATTAGTTCACATATATCAAGTGATTTAGAAACATTATGTGATGATGTTTATATGATTCATCAAGGACAAATTATAATGCATGAAGATACTGATGTTTTATTAGGTGAGTATGCAGTGATTAAAGTAGGAAAAGATGAATTTAATAAAATTGATAAACAATATATATTAAGGTGTAAAGAAGAAAGTTATGGATATGAGTGTTTAACAAATCAAAAACAATTTTATCTTGATAATTATCCAAATATGATTATAGAAAAAGGTAATTTAGATAGTATTATTATGTTAATGATTAGAGGTGAACAATTATGATGGGATTACTTATTAAAGACTTTAAATTGTTAAAAGGACAAAGAAATATGTTGTTTATGATGGTTGCTATTGCTGCTTGTTTTGTAGCTACTGGTAATGATATTACATTTATCATGAGTTATTTAACATTTATTGCAACGTTCTTTGTAACTTCCACAATCAGTTATGATGAATACAATAAAAGTAATGTATTCTTACTTACACTACCAGTTACACGTAAAGAATACGCTAAGGAAAAATATATATTAGGATTTATTGTTTGTATAAGTATTTGGTTGCTTACTACGATTGCATGTACAGTTTATAAATTCAATGCGCAAGGTCAATTTGTACTCACTGAGTGGTTACAAACAGCAATCTTAATCTTGTGTATACCAATGTTCTTATTATCATTTATGATACCAACACAAATCAAATATGGTGGAGAAAAGGGCAGAATAGCAATGATTGCTGTTATAGGAATTGTCTTTGTTATAGGATTTGCAATTTATATGTTATGTCAATATTTAAATATAGATATTAATGCTATTATTGCTGATATATCTAATCTACAAGTTGTTTTATTTGGAGTTCTTGCAACTTTATTGGCACTCCTTACTTCATACTTTGTAACTTTAAAAGTTATGCATAATAAACAATTTTAAATTTAAAGAGTACTTTGGTACTCTTTTTTGATATAATATGGGTGAAAGAAGGGATAATATGAAGAAACGATTATGGATATGTTTGCTGATGTTTTCAATGTTATTTGTATTCTTAAGTCCTGTATATGCTGATATGGGACCTAAACCATCAATAAACCTTGATATAGCGGGACTAGAAGGTCAAAAGTATTATGTAACGCTTTTATCTAAAGAAGAATCAACAGGACCATATTCTGTCTATAACGAGACAATTGATGGAGAGTCTAAAATCAAAGATAATATCTTTAAGAAGTTTGTGGAATATCAAGATACTGATCATTATTATTTCTTACAATACTTTGAAGAATGCACTCAAACCTCAAGGTTTTCTTGGAATTATTTTCCACCAAAAGTCTTTAAAGTATTAATTTATTTACCTGAGACTGATAAGTTTATAGTCAGTGATATATATGAAAAAGAAGGTTTTGATAGTTATTATCATATAGATGTTAAAGAATTAACTGAGGGGAATATAACATTAGATATTTCTAATGATATTATCAAGACTTATCAGATTGAATCACTTCTTATAAGAATGGCATTAACAGTTGTTATTGAAGTGATTATTGCATTATGTTATCACTTTTCTAAAAAACGTCAGTTATTGCTTATACTTGGAGTTAATATCTTGACTCAATTGATTTTAAATATTGGTTTATTTACAATTGATTCTCTTGTTATTTCATCTATTAATTTTATATTTATGGAAAGTATAGTTATTTATATGGAATGTAAGCTATATGCTAAATTCTTAGGTGATGATATTTTAAAGAATAGGATTTATGGTTATACAATTTTTGCAAATATGTTATCAATAGTTATAGGACTTTTATTCTTAAAGTAAAAGAAAAGGAGATACAATGAAACGTATCTCCTTTAAACTTATTAAGCTTTTTTCTTTCTTCTTATGAATACAACAATAATCACAAGTAGAAGCATTATTGCACTACAAACACCAATTGTTGGCCATAATGGAAAGACAGTAAATGCCTTTGAAGTCATTGCAATTTTTCTGATCAATATAGCAAGTGCATATCCAGAAGTGAAAGATCCAAGTAAAGCAAGTATAGCTTTGAAAAATTTTGGGAACACTTCAGTAAATAAGATAGCAGCTACTAAACATATAAGTGCTATAAATCCACAAATAACAAAATGCATAGAGTCATCCTCCTTTATACAAATTATAAAATAACATAAAATGGCTATTATTGCAATATAATTATGATTTCATTTAAAGAATATGACATGAATTTTGTTGTTTGATGTAGAAAAATGGTTAAGGATATGTTAAACTATAAATCGTAAGAAAAGAGGTATTTTATGAGATTTAATAAAAATAAGAGATATACATATTATAGTAGTTATTCTAGTTCTAGACGTTCTAAGATTCGTTGGGATCGTATTGGTATTATTGCTGGGATTAGTATTCTTATTATTGGGGCTTTGGTTTGGTTTAATTTAAGTCGTTTACAACTTATGTTTAAAGGATATTCTTTCTCACAACAAAATGATATTTTATCTTTAGAAAGTGCTGATGTTAGTGAAATTCTTTCTCATGATAAATTAGAACATATTACTAATTGGATTGAATCAAGTGATAAAGTTAAATACTATGATGAATATGAACAATATACTACTCTTCATGAAGATGAAGAAGTAAAAGCTGTTGTTAAAACAGTAGATAATATATTTGATAATTATGCTTCTAAATTAGAAGCATTAGGATATGATAATAAACAAATATGGGCTGTTTTAAAGACTGCTAGTATTGATGATTTAGGTTATTTAATTGAGAAACAATATACTTATGCTCAAATTGAACCCTATATGAAAGTTAATGGTTGTGTCTTTACAGACATGGAAAAATATATGAAGGTTTATGCTGAAAAAGGCAATTATAATTATGCTGTTTTAATTACAACATATCCATTTATTGTTGCGTCTAATGAACCTAAAAAAACATATACTATTCAAAATCCAGATGATATTCTTACTTTAGTTAAGAAAGGTTTCCAATTACCTTCTTCTTATGAACCAAGTGATTTGGTAAAACCCGAAATGCCTATTGCACCTGATTGTGATAATCCTTCAATGAGAAAAGCTGCTGCGGATGCTTTGGTTGAAATGTATAATGCTGCTAAGAAAGAAAATTTATCTTTGGTTATTAATAGTGCTTATCGTTCTTATCAAAAACAAGTTGAAACATATAATTCATTTGAAAAGAAGTGGGGCGGTATTTACGCTAAAGAACATGTTGCTATTCCAGGATGTAGTGAACACCAAACTGGTTTAGGTGTTGACTTAACAAGTGAAAGTGTTATTAAAAAAGAAAGACTTGTATTTGGGGATACTGCTGAATATAAGTGGGCTATAGCGAATGCACATCGTTATGGATTTATCTTAAGATTTGCTGAAGGAACAGCTAAAACAACAGGAATTGTTCATGAACCATGGCATTTTAGATATGTTGGTGTTGAGGCTGCAACAAAGATTTATGAAAAGAATTGGACACTTGAGGATTATTGCTTAAATGAAGGTGTCATTCCTCAAATTAAAGAAAACTAATAATCTAGGGTTAACCCTAGATTATTTTTAGGAGAACATATGAAAACTTTGATTACAACATTAAATTCTAAATATATACATACATCTTTATCTTTAAGATTGTTATATGTTTCTTGTTATAAGATGCATGATATTGATTTTAAGGAATATACAATCAAGGATTCTATTGAACATATTGTAGATGATCTTTTAAGTATGGAGTTAAATATTATTGCTTTTTCTAGTTATATTTGGAATATTGAAATGATTAAAGATATTTGTGAATTGTTAAAAAAACATAATCCTGAATTGATTATTATTTTGGGTGGACCTGAAGTGACATATGAGCCTGAATATTTTTTAAATCATTATTGTATTGATTATGTGATTAGTGGTGAAGGAGAAATGGTTCTACATCAATTGATTGAATGCTTAGAGAAGCAACAAAGTGTTGATATTGCTGGTGTAAGCTATATTGATCATATAAGCAACGAAATCGCAACAGTTGATTTAACTTATGTTGAATCTTTAGATTCTCCCTATTGCTTACCAAGAGATATTCAAGATATGTCTAAACGACTTCTCTATTTTGAATCAAGTCGTGGTTGTCCGTTTCTTTGTCAATACTGTTTATCATCTTTAGAAAAAGGTTTGCGATTCTTTAGTCAAGAATACTTGCAAAAACAATTAGAAGCAATTACTCAAAATGGTGTTAAGACAGTTAAGTTCTTAGATCGTAGTTTTAATGCCAGTACAGAGCATGCAATTATGATATTAGATTATATCTTTAAAAATCATAAACCTCATCAACAATACCAATTTGAAATTAATGCTGATGTTTTTCAACAAAAGATTATCGATTTTATAAGTGATAATGCTCCTAGAGGATTACTAAGATTTGAAATAGGTATTCAATCAACATATGAACCAACAAATAAAGCTGTTAAAAGAAATCAAAACTTTCAAAGACTAAGTGAAGTTATTCAGCAGTTAATGCAAAATGGTAAATGTGATTTACATCTTGATTTGATTGCTGGTTTACCTTATGAGACATATGATCGCTTTGCTCAATCATTTGATGATGTTTTTGCTTTTAGAGCTAAAGAACTACAACTTGGTTTTTTAAAGATGTTAAGAGGAACATCTTTAAGAAATGATGCTGATAATTATGGTTATGTTTACCAAGAACGTGCTCCATATGAAATGATTGAAAACAAATGGTTATCTATCCAAGATGTTGAAAATATACATATCGCTGAAGATATGTTGGAGAAGTATTGGAATAGTGGGAGATTTCCTTTAACACTTCATAAGATTATGGATAATCAAAAATCGCCATTTCAATTCTTTTATCAATTGGGTTTATTTTATCAACAACAAAACTATAAAAAGATGGGATATCAATTAGATGAATTATTTATATACTTAGATACTTATCTTAATGATCCAATCTATCATGATTACTTAATTCAGGATTACTTATCATTATTTAAAGTCAAGCCAAAAAGATGGTATCAACCAACATTAGCGCCTGAACAGAGAAAAGAAGTTATAAGAGAAATCAGTTTGAAATACAAACTTAATCAAGAAGAATTGTTTAGATATGCTTTAATTGAAAAACTCCATTATGGTTACTTGGTTTGTATATATAAAGGTTATGAATGTCAAATAGAAGTCTATAAATAAACACATAATAATACAGAAAGAAGGTGTTATTATGTCTAAGAGTTCTCATCAAAGAAAAAACCCACATTTTATTGGACCAATTGGTGGTGCTATTACAAAGAGCTTAGTAGAACGTGGAGAAAAGGAACTTATAAAAAAAGAAGGTAAGGAATCTTAAACAAGATTCTTACCTTTTTTAACATAATACATATTTACAGTTTTCTTTAGATACTGAATAGATGAGATCTTCTGGGGCATCTTTATTGAAATGGAAAAGTTGTCCATCTTCAATTTTTCCATTCCATGTTGCGACAACTGGAACTGTTTTACTAATTTCTTTAAGGAATGCTAATAAATCAATTGAACTATTCTTTGAATAGAGAATTTTTTTATTATCTAAGAGCAATACTTTTTGGCGATATTCTTTTAAGAAATCGCTCATTTCATGCATAAGTTTTTCTGGTGGAGTATTGATGAAAATTTTATCTAAATCAACAATGGGGATACCAGTTTCTTCACTATATTCTCTAATAACTCTTGATTTACCACTTCCAGGTTTACCAATAATAAGTAAGAGTTTGTGATCAGCAGTCTGTAGATCTTCTATTTTTTTACGTATGTCCATGGGTCTGTCTCCTTTTTCTGTATTATCTTTATTTCATTATAGCATTTAATGTAAGCGGTTTCTATACAAAATCATAAAAAGTATCATTATATCTATTGAATATCTTATCACACAGTATTATAATGTATTTAGTAATACTAAATACATGTGAGGTGAAGAGATGAATCCGAAATATGAGGGACTATTAAAGAAGGGCGTTTTAGAGATACTTGTTTTACAGTTTTTATCAAAAAAAGAGATGTATGGTTATCAATTAATTATGGAGTTAAAAGAGAATAGTCATGAAATGTTTGCAATGAAAGAAGGAACTCTTTATCCAATACTTTATAGGTTAGAAGATGATGGTATGCTGATTAGTGAATGGAGTCAACCTTCTGGTAAGGAAGTTTCTAAGAAATATTATAAGATAACTGAAGATGGAAAGAGGACTTTGGCTGAGTTAAAAAAATTATGGTCAAGTTTTTCTAAAGAAGTAGAATTAATCTTGGGGGATGATAATTATGGATAAGTATATTAAGAATGTATATAAAGCTTTAGGGTGTTCAAAGGATGAAAAGGAAAGAATAATTAAAGATTTAAAATCGGATATTATGATTGCATTAGAAAATGGTGAAAAGATTGAAGATATTAAAATAAGATTAGGAACACCACAAGAATATGCGAAAGAATTTAATGATAATTTAGGGGTTGTAAAGAAATCTCATTATAAGATTATTATTGGTTTGTTGGTTGCTGTTATATTGGTTATCGCTTGTTATTTTGGATATCGATATTTATCAACACCTAAAACGATACCTATTTCTGAATCGAAGATATTTGATGAAGAAAAGGTGATGTCTTCATCAAAGCAAATTATTGAATTAGTTAATCAAAAAAATTATCAAGAGGTTAAATCACTTTGCAGTGATATATTAAAGCCAGCCTTTAATGGAGAAGGTTTTGAAGATGCTTTAAAACAGTTGGGTGATTTAGGCGAATATCAAAAGATATCTGAGTATCAATTTGTTGAGTATAAAGATAAAGGCCAAACAGTTGCAGTAGGAGATATTGTTACGTTATATCAAAAAAGAACAGTTATCTATCGTTTGACTTTTGATAAAGATATGAAATTAGATGGAATTTATTTAAGATAAGGGGACAATGAATATGACTATATTATGGATTTTAATTGGGTTGTTTGGGTTGATGTCAATTGTATTTTTACTTGGTAAAGGAAGTTTTTTGATTTCGGGATATAATACAGCGAGCGAAGCGGAAAAAGCAATGTATGATGAAAAGAAACTTTGTCGTGTCATGGGAATTGGGACTTCAATTATGACTTTGTCTTTATTGATAAGTGTATTATTTGAAGAATCAGGCATATATGTGATTCTACCAGGAATTATTATAGGGATTTTGATTATTTTTGTTGGATCTAGAACATATGCAAAGAAGAGTGATTATGAATGGATAGATACAAAGAAGAAAGATCCAATCAAATGGTATAAAAATAGCAAATTTTATACTTCTATATTTACTACAGTTATCCTTATAGGTGTAGGCATAATGTTATTTACTGGAGAAGTAAAAATAGAACTGAATAATGATTCTTTAACTGCAAATGCTTTTTTGACTTCTTCTCAAACAGTTGATTTTGATGATATTGAAAAAGTTGAATATAAAAAGGATATAAATTTAGGAAGTCGAACATGGGGTGTTGGAAGTTTTAAAGTGAGTGCAGGTAATTTTAAGAATGATATATATGGGAGTTATAAGCTTTATGCAAATGCTAATTGTCATAGTTATGTTGTTTTAAGCACTAGTGATGGTTATGTTGTTATTAATGAAAAAACAGAAGAAAAAACATTAGAACTTTTTGAAAAAGTTCAACAAGCTATTCAGAAGAAGTAATCCTAGATTACTTCTTTTTCTTTGGTTTGTTTGTGTTATAATTTGATAGAGGTGATTTTATGAAAATAATTGCATTTACTGGAGCAGGTATTTCGAAGCAATCTCATATACCGACCTTTATGGAAAAACCTGAAGTGAGAGAGAAATTATTCAGAAGTTTTGCGAATAAGCATCACGAACAATATAATGAAGTTATAAAGCAATTGAAAGTCAATATGAATGGAGCTAAGCCAAATGATGCTCACTATGCACTTGCAGAATATAATATACAGGTTATTACAATGAATATTGATGGCTTACATAGATTAGCAGGAAGTGATGCTTTAGAGTTACATGGCGGTTTGCCTGATGATGATCAAATGGAGATAGCGTGGTCATTATATAATAAACCAGTTTTATATGGTGATCCTGCACCTCATTATCAACGCGCTTATGAAATGGTTTATGCTTTAAATCAAGATGATGTCTTTATTGTAATTGGTTGTTCTTTTCATACAGCGATTGCTTGTGATTTAAGAGATGTAGCAAAGAGTAGAGGAGCAAACATTATAGAAATACAAGAGGATGCTGCTCATAACGTAAGAAAAACATTAAAAGAAATAATGGAATAAAGTTTATTAATAAGGGGGAATTATAAAATTTTCTCCTTATTTTTTTAACTCATTATATATGGTAAAAGTTTAAATATGTTTGCTGTTTCATCCACAATTATCCATTCAGGTTGTTTGAGACTACATTTCGCGCTATAAATTGTCAGAAGATATTATTTTTTGATATAATGATATTATAAATAATAATGTGCTTTAATAGTAAATGACGCAGCAAGCAGAAGGGAGATTTTAATTGTATGAGTTCTCAAGGAATTGATCATACTGAGGAATTAAAACGGCGACTTCTTTCTATGTCAACGGAAGCTTATGATACTTGTTCATTTTGGGAAGTTTCAAAAAGTAATGTGGAATGTAAACATGAATGTCGTAATTGTGCGCATGGAATTTTTATAAGAAATGGCGGTGAATTAGAACAAACTGGTTATTGTGAATTTGATAAGGTCTTGATAGAAAGAAATAGTCAGGAACTTGAGGAGGCAAAGAGAATGTTAGAAACATTGGTTTCTAACATTAAAGGTGGAATTATTACTTGTATTTTCAATAATGAGTTACAGTCTTCTGAAACGATATATATTAATCCTGGATGGACAGAAATTACTGGATATACTTTGGAAGAATTAAATAATGAAAAAGATGGTAATCCACAATCTCTTGTTTTTCCGGAAGATAAACCAAGTGTTGATCGTGCCTTTCAAGAACAAATGTCTAAAGGAACTGAGTATGAATTAATGTATAGGGTTTGTAAAAAAGATGGAAGTATAATTTGGGTGTTGGATAGAGGCATTGCTAGTCCAATCAAACATGGGAGAACGCAGAATCAAAGTATTGTCACTGAGATGACAGCACTTAAGGAAAGAGAGGACAATCTTCGTAGGTTAGCTCAGAGTGATCAATTAACAACACTTTATAATAAAGAGACAACAACTCTTCTAGCTCAAGCTATGTTGGAAAAGAAGCCATATAGACAGTGTGTTGTATATATGTTGGATATTGATGGCTTCAAACAAATTAATGATAGTATTGGACATGCTTTTGGTGATGCAGTATTAAGAGAGGTTTCTGAGTGTCTAAGGAAGTTGTTTAAATCTGATGATATTATTGGACGTTTAGGTGGCGACGAATTTGGGATTATAACTACAGATGTTTTATATGAAGATGTAAAAAGAAAAGCAGAGGATATCTGCGAATCTATTCGACAGATTAGAATAGACAAATGGGAACATGCATCCATTACTGTTAGTCTTGGGATTGCGTTTTCAAAAGAAAATATGGATTGGCAAACTCTTTATGAACAGGTAGATATGGCTCTCTATACAGCTAAAAGCAAAGGGAAAGATCAATATTATTTGAATTTAAATGGTTAATTAGTGGAGTGTATAATATGGCGTAATAACACTCTAGATATAAAATGAATTAGGGCATGGAATTAATAAGCTACCGTAATTAATTTTATTTATGGAATGAGAGAATAATAAAATTTAAAATGGCATTGTTATTTATACTTATATGATATTTTATTATGTTTTAAAGGTTTTAAGACAATTCTATTTGAGGAGGTTTAATTCATGAAAAAGGTATTTTCAATAGTTCTTTCTCTTTTGATGATAAGTATACTATTGATTGGGTGTGGGAGTGAAAAAGAAGAAACAAATGAAGTTAAACTTGTAACGAAGACTGTAAATAAGGTCTCAATTAGTGTTCCAAGTGATTATAGTGAATTTAAAGATACTGATGGGTTTATGGCTGCATCTGGTCCTAACGCTTCAATTACTATTTCTCCAGTTGTTGAAGCAGTGGATCCGTCAATGTGGACAGAAGAAAGTCTTAGAGAATTATATGCAGATAAATATTCTGAAATTGTCTTTAAAAACATTATAAGAGATGTCAAGGTTGAAGGTGGAAGTGCTATTTATGTAATATTTACTTCAACTGCTAAAGAAGGAGGTACAAAGTTTGATACACGTCTTGTTCTTCTCTATACAGAAGAAAACACTATGTATTCAAATTATGTGGCTTTTAAAGATGGTGCAGATTGTTCAACTGCTAAATTTGCAGATGAAATTATGAAAAGTATGAAAATAGTTAAATAAAAAAATCAAGGTCTTAAGCCTTGATTTTTTGATCTTTTAATAATCTATTTCTTTTCTCTTTATAGATTTGAATTTGATGTTTGATTTGTTTTTTTGTTTGAGATGAAACATATTCAGCACTCATAATTGATGTAACCATTGAAAGTATAACAGATAAAGGCATTAAGTAAATATAGAATATATCATCTGTTAAATAATAGAATATAAAAATGATTCCAGCAAACATAAGAGAACGATATAAACTCTTTCTTCCTAAGAAATGATTATACATATCTTTTCTAATATTTTTATAACTATCTTGTAAGAGAGTTATCATTTGTGCACATGATTCTAGTGTTAATTCATGTTCATTAATATTTGTTTGAATATCAATTTTAATAGGCATACTTTTACCTCCTATAATATTTTTGAATATTATATCATGTTTTATAAAAAAGAAAAGAGATTTACTCAAACTATAAAACAGTGTATACTTAAATAAGGTGAGAATATGAAAGCATTTAATCATTTTAAAACAATATCAAAACATAAAATCATAGTTGCGAAACTTTGCTTTCGTATTGGTTTATATAAGCAAGGTTTGCTTCATGATATGTCAAAGTATTCGTTGTGTGAATTTAGGACTGGAGCACGTTACTATCAAGGAACAAAATCTCCTAATTCTGCTGAACGTGAACAAATAGGGTATTCTCTTGCCTGGTTGCATCATAAAGGTCGAAATAAGCACCACTGGGAATTTTGGGTTGATTTTACTGGCAAAGGATTGGTTCCAGCTAAAATGCCAACGTGTTATATTTTAGAGATGTTCTGTGATCGTATTGCAGCAAGTATGACTTATCAAGGTGAGAAGTATAGTGATAAATTCCCTTTGCAATATTATAAACGTGGGATGCATTCTTATGTTATGCATCCTGAGTCTAGAAAATTATTAGAAGATTTATTAATATATTTGGATAGCCATGGACTTGATCAAACAATTGAGTATATAAAAAAGGAATTTTAATTAATTCCTTTTTTTACATGATTCTCTTTCGATTAAGAAACAAGGCATTTGAATACGAATAGGTGAAATGTTTTCATTTCTTTTAAATGCATCATAAATCATTCTTGCTCCCATAAAGCCCATATCAAACGTTGGCGTATAAACAGTTGTAAGGGGTGGTGATGTATAATTGACAGTATCTATATTATCAAAACCAATTAATGAAATATCTTCAGGTACTCTTATACCTTTTTGATTTAAAGCTCTTAAAGCACCAATTGCAATAGGGTCACTAGCTGCAAATATAGCACTTGGAAGATTCTTTGATTCAATCATTTCATTCATCATTGTAAATCCTGACTCAATAGAAAATGCATCTTCTAATATATAATCATGATATTGAATATTATATTCATCACAATATCTCATAAAATACTTTTTTCGGTTATCTGGATAGATTTGACCATCATCTGTATATTCCTTACCACCTAAGTAACCAATTGTTTTATGATTGTATTGATGTAAATAATCAACAACACTCTTCATAGCATTCTTGAAATCTAAAACAATATTACACTCATAAATAGGATTAATGTTCATATCTAAAAAAATAATATTAGAACAGACTTTCTTAAAATCTTCCATATCTTTTTTGCTATACTTACCAATACAAATTAATCCTTCAATGGAATCTAATGAATTCAAAAAATCTATATCTGTTTGAAAAACTCTTTTAATTGCTATCTTATTTTGAAAACAATAATCTTCAACACCTTGACGTACTGATAAATAATATGGATCTTCAACTTCTTGAACAGGAGAAATCCATTGTATAATACCAATAGTCATAACAGTTTCATCAAATTTTCTTTTCTTTTTTTCATATCCTAATTCTTTCGCTGCTTGAAAAACTTTATCTCTTGTTTCATAAGGAACATTTAATGAAGTATCATTATTAAGAATTCTAGAAACACTAGCACTAGAAACCCCAGCTAAATCGGCTATATCTTTAATCGTTGCCATATATTCACTTCCTTTATGATTATTCTATCATTTAGTAAAATTAAAATCAATGTTTACTAAAATTATTGACAATATGCTTTTAAAAAATTAAAATAAAAGAAGATGGAGGATATAAAAATGATAAAGGTTATGAAACAAGATAATGGTATTGATTTTATTCAATTAAAAAATGATAATTTAGAAATTATTGTTAGTAATTATGGTTGTACTGTTTTAAAAGTATTGATGAAAGATAAAGATAATCATATTGATGATGTTGTTTTAGGTTATGAAACAATAAAAGAATATCAAACATATGATGCTTATTTAGGAGCTTTGGTAGGAAGAGTTGCAAACAGAATTAAAAAAGGAACTTTTGAAATTAATGGAGAAACATATCATGTTCCTATTAATAATGGTCCTAATTCCTTACATGGTGGAATCAAAGGTTTTAGTTATCAAACTTTTGATTATGTGATTGAAGGAAATTCAATTCTATTTACGTATATATCTCAAGATGGTGAAGAGGGATATCCAGGAACATTAACTTTAAATGTTAAATATACGTTAGATAATCAAAGTTTAATTATGAACTATCAAGCCACAACGACAAAAGATACACTCATTAATATTACAAATCATTCTTATTTTAATTTATCAGGTAAAAAAGAAAATATTTATAATCATGAATTGTTAATTCAAGCTGATAAAATTGCATGTGTAGATGCTGATGGTTTACCAACTGGGGAACTCTTAGATGTGACATCAACACCTTTTGATTTTAGAAAGCAAACTTATATTAAGGATCTTATTGATAAGTCACATCCTCAAATTGAATTAGGAAAAGGGTATGATCATCCATTTATCTTTAATACTTTAGAAAATCAAGTGACTTTATATCATAGAGAGAGTGGCAGACGTTTAGTTGTTTCGACAACATTACCACAAGCACAAATTTATTCAGCAAATTATTTAGATGGACGTTTAGGTAAATATGGTCATCATTATGATGAGAGAGATGGTATTTGTGTAGAAACACAAAATATGCCTGATGCTATTCATATAGAAAAAGAACCAACAACACTTTTAAAAACAAATGAAAAATATGATGAAACAACTATTTATACATTTGATATTGTAAAGTCATAAGAATCAAAAGAGCACATATAATGTCATGGGGTGATATTATGAAAAAAGTGCTCTTTTCTTTATGTATATTTATGATGTGTATTGTACCTACACATGCTGTTGATTTTGTAGGGAAAGCATATGTTGTTATGGATTCTGTTTCGCATAATATAATTGAAAGTAAGAATGAACATTATGTTCAAAGTGTAGCTTCTATATCTAAGATTATGACAGCAATAGTGGCAATTGAAAATGCTGATCTTGATAGTGTTTATACAATTGGAGAAGAAGTGAATCAAGCGTGGGGAAGTGGTGTCTATATACATATAGGCGATTCAATTAATTTAAGGGACTTATTACATGGTTTATTATTAAGGAGTGGGAATGATGCAGCTAATGTGATTGCTAAAAATGTAGGTGGTGAAATCAAAACATTTGTGGATATGATGAATGAGAAGGCAAAAATACTAAAGATGAATGATACAGTTTTTTCAAATCCAACAGGACTAGATGAAGAAGATGCGGGCAATCGTTCTTGTGCTTATGATATGGCTTTATTAATGTCATACTGTAGTCAAAATCCAATCTTTAATGATATTGTTTCTACAGAAAAATATAAACGTGAAGATGGTGGTGGGACTTGGCATAATAAGAATCGTTTATTAGAGGAATATGAATATTGTGTTGGCGGTAAAACTGGATATACGAAAAAAGCCAAAAGAACATTAGTAACCAGAGCGATTAAAAATGATATCTCTTTAGTTATTGTTACATTGAATTGTGGAAATGATTTTGAATTTCATGAAAAGAAATATGAAGAAAGCTTTGAAAAGTATCAAAAACTCTTGGTTTTGCCAAAAGGTATTTATCAGTATCATGGACATTCTTTTCTAATTGATCAAGATTTGTATTCTTATAGTGATGGTCATGGTCAAGCAACTTTTCAACAAAGTGATAATCGAATAGATGTTTATTTTTCACAGAATAAAATATATGAAGTTGAGAATAAGGGAAGTTTTCATACAATTCTGAGATATTGGTTTATCTTGTTAGGAGAGCTCTTCAATGGCTAGAATATGGAAATGGAGCATTGTTATATTTTTATTGTGTGGGTTATTGTTAAATCGAGAAGAGGATATGATGACTGCTTTAATGGATACACCATATCAAGTCTTAGATTTGGTTATGACGGTTATTCTTTCAGCAGCATTGTGGGGTGGCTTCTTAAAGATTATTGAAAAAACAGGATTTATGAATTACTTCTCTTTTTTATTAAAACCTATATTGCGATTAATGTATGGTAAGATTATTCATGAAGATGATGTCTATGCTTATATTTCATCAAATGTCATAGCTAATCTTTTAGGTTTAGGTAGCCTAGCAACCTTAAGTGGTATTAAAGCTTTTGTAAGACTTAATGAACTTAATCCCCATCCATCACGTCCTTCACGTGAAATGTTGACTTTGATTATTGTCAATACAGCAGGTTTGTGCCTATTTCCATCATCGATAATTATGTTAAGAAAACAATTTGGTTCAGCTTCTTTATATGAATTTTATCCTTATATGTTATTGATATCTATAACAATTATTATCATAGGATTGATTGTTCAAAGGGTGATTGATCATGAATAGAATTATATTTATATTTTTATTGATTGTATTTATTGATGGGATTATAAAGAGACAACCTTTATTTGAATACTTTCTTGATGGTGTAAAAGATGCTTTAACTTTAATTAAACCAATTTTCATGACTTTAATGGCTTTTATATTATTTGTGCAACTGTTACGGAGCAGTGGTTGTATTGATGTCTTAAGTTCATTATTTCAACCTTTATTACAAATGATTGGAGTCCCGATTGATATCTTTGTATTAGGTTTATTGAGACCAGTAAGTGCAAATGCATCATTATCATTCTTATATTCAATTTATAGTGTCTTTGGGGTTGATCATCCACTTGGTTTATTATCAACTTTAATTCAAAGTGGTAGTGATACAACGTTGTATGTTATTGCTTTATATTTCTCAGCAATTAAAATGAAAAATACGAGATATGCTATTTGGGTAGGACTCTTTATGGATTTCCTTTCTGTTGTCTTTGCGATAATTTTATATTTAAAATTGTTTGTATAATTTTTGAATATATGTATAATGAAAAAGAAAGGACGTGTGATACTATGGAAAGACTACAAAAAGCAATAGCGGCGAGTGGATATACTTCACGTAGAAAAGCGGAAGATTTAATTCGTGCTAGTAGAGTCAAAGTCAATGGTGAGGTCATTAGTGAATTGGGATTTAAAGTTAAAAAAGGAGATACAATTACAATAGATGATAAAGCCTTAGAAGGTGAGAACAAAGTTTATTATGTTTTCTATAAACCTAAGGGTTGTATTTGTACACTTAGTGATGAACTCAATAGACCTACAGTCATCGATTATTTTGAAGAAGTGAAAGAAAGAATTTATCCAGTTGGAAGACTTGATTATGATACAACTGGTTTAATCATTATGAGTAATGATGGAGAGTTTGCAAATTTATTAATGCATCCATCTTCACATTTAGAAAAGATTTATGAAGTCAGTGTTACTGGTTTAGTAACTGGTGAAAGTTTACATAAACTTGAAACTGGTATCTATCTTGAAGGAGCAAAAACAATGCCTTGTAAGATTAAAGTTACTGCCAAAGATACTGAACATAAAACAACTATGTTAATGATTAAGTTAGTAGAAGGTAAGAATCGCCAAGTTAAGAAAATGTTTGAATCAATGGGACATCGTGTTAAAAGATTACACCGTATTCAAATTGGACCAATTGATTTAAAAGGTTTAAAACCAGGCGGATATCGTATTCTTAAGCCTCAAGAAGTCAAAGATTTAAAGAATTTAGCATTAGCTAAAAAAGAACTCAATAAAAGAAGATAAATGTATAAAACATGATTGTCTTATCCCTGACACTCATGTTTTGTTGTTATTTGTAGGATGAAGTTTGTTGAAGCAATAAAATTATCAGTTATAATAATGGATAAGGAGGTTAATATATGCGAAGTGTAGTGTGTGATGTAGAGAAAACAAATGAATGTGGTATATGTGGTGCTAAAGATCCACTTATTGAATATAAAGAAATAGATGGAGTTCATTTTATTTGGTGTAATAAGTGTAATACAATTACATTTTTTAAAGAACTACATAATCATGAGAAAAGACAATTAATAGAAAACGAAATGAACTTCTATCATTTAGAAGAAAAGAAATAAAAAAGAGTCTCGCATGAGGCTCTTTTCAATAGAATAAATTATTCTTCAACGATTGCAGCTACAGGGCAGCTAGCGATTGCGTCTTTAGCTGAAGCTTCTAATTCAGCAGGAACTTCTCCAATGATGTTTTCAGCAAGTCCATCAGAGTTTAAGTCAAAAATTTCAGGTGCAACTGCAGTACAAGCTCCACATCCAATACAATTTTCATTTACTATATAAGCCATTTTCAATTCCTCCTATTTAAATATAAATCTATTATAAACTAAATGTAATTATTTTTAAAGTTTATTTTCATAATTTTTATAGTTATGCTATAATAGTTACGGTGATGAAAAATGGAAAAACAAACAAGAATCAGTAAATATAAAGATTTAAGAGAAGAAATGAAAGAAGAAGTTGCTATTGACCGTCATGTTTATGATGATCAAAATGAAGATGATGATGAATTTTTAGCTTTTCTTCCAAAGAAAGAAAGTATTGATGTCAATGATACTTTAATGGAACCATTATCTTATGAAACATTAAATAAAGATAATGATGATGTCAAACAGGCAATTAATGAAGCAAAAATGAATGTTGGAAAGGAACAATATAATACACGTTTAGATATCTTAAATAAGATTAAGAGCGAAGATAGTGATTATGTTCCTGCACATGAGTATCAAACAAAAGATTTCTCAAATGGACATGTTGTTCAAGAAGCACCTCAAAAGAAGATGTCTTTATTAGAAAAGTTGGCTGCAATGTCACCTGAAGAAGATGCTGAAGAATTAAAGAAATATGAAGAAGATATAACAGTTGCTGATATAATGAAAACAAAGAAGAAAGCTAAACCTGTTGTTGAAAAGAAACAAGAAAAACAAGTAAGACAAGTTGAAGTAGATGATGAAGATATTGAAGATGAATCTACATTGGTTAAAGTATTGAATTATGTTATTATTGCATTTATTGTTGTGTTTATAATTCTTGCATTCTTTATTGTAAAACAATTGTTTTTTTAAAACTAAGGGGAACCTTAGTTTTTTAAGGAGGATATAAAATGAAAAAAATTTCAATCGCAATAGATGGACCAGCAGCAGCTGGTAAATCTACAATTGCTAAATTACTAGCAAAAAAATTAGATTATACATATATTGATACAGGAGCAATGTATCGTTGTGTTGCATTTTATGCAATACAACAAAATGTTGATTTAGATGATGAAAAACAAGTAAGTTCTTTGTTAAAAGATATCCGTATTGAAATGTTATCAGATGGAGGAATTTATTTAAATCATCAAGATGTTACACTTGCCATTAGACAAAATGAAATGTCTATGGGAGCGAGTAAGGTTTCACGATATCAGGCTGTTAGAGATTTTTTGGTTTCTCAACAAAGAGAAATGGCTAAGGTTGGTGGAATGATTTTAGATGGTAGAGATATTGGAACTGTTGTTTTAAAAGATGCTGAACTTAAGATATATCAAGTGGCGAGTATTCAATGTCGTGCTTTAAGAAGACATAAAGAAAATATTGAAAAAGGACTAGAATCTTGTTTAGAAGATATTGAAAAGGATATTGCTTTAAGAGATGAACAAGATATGAATAGAGCGATTTCACCTTTAAAGAAGGCTAATGATGCAATAGAAATTGATACTTCTGATATGACTTTAGATGAAGTTGTTGATCAAGTGATGGGATTAGTTTTACAAAGAATTGAGAAAAGGAAGTGATTTTATGATAAAAGGTGTTGTAGCGATTGTTGGTCGTGCAAATGTTGGGAAATCAACAGTATTTAATCGTATTGTTGGAGAAAGAGTTTCAATTGTTGAAGATATTCCTGGAGTTACACGTGATCGTATTTATGCGAATGCATCATGGTTAACAAGAGATTTTCGTTTAATTGATACTGGTGGTATTGAGTTAGAAGATGCAACTTTTACTGAACAGATTAAAATGCAAGCTGAAATTGCGATTGAAGAGGCTGATGTTATTTTATTTGTTGTTAATGGTAGAGAAGGTGTGACTAAAGAAGATGAGTTTGTAGCAAGATTATTGCAAAAATCTCAAAAGCCAATTGTTTTGGCTGTTAATAAGGTTGATGATGCAATGTTTAAAGATGCTATTTATGATTTTTATAGTTTAGGTGTTGGTAATCCAATAGCTGTTTCTGGTAGTCATGGGATTGGAATTGGAGATATTTTAGATGAAATTATTCAGTTAATGCCAGATGTTGAAGATACAGTTATTGAAGATGAAATTCGTTTTTCAATTATTGGGAGACCAAATGTTGGGAAATCGTCTCTAACAAATGCTTTACTAGGAGAAGAACGTGTTATTGTTTCTGAAATTGAAGGAACAACACGTGATGCTATAGATACTGCTTTTACAAAAGATGATCAAAAGTATCGTGTTATCGATACTGCGGGAATGCGTAAAAGAGGTAAGATTTATGAAAATGTAGAAAAATATTCTATTTTAAGAGCATTATCCGCTGTTGAAAAGAGTGATGTTGTTTTGGCTGTTATTGATGCTGATACTGGTGTTATTGAACAGGATAAACATGTTGCTGGTTATGCTCATGAAGCAGGTAAAGGTGTTATAATGGTTGTTAATAAATGGGATCTTGTTCAAAAAGATGAGAAAACAATGCAAAAGATGGAGAAAACTTTACGTGAACAATTTAAGTATTTGGATTATGCTCCAATTATCTTTGTTTCTGCTAAAGAAAGAAAAAGAATCGATACATTGTTCCCACTTTTACAAGAAGTTTATGAAAACAATCGTAAACGTGTAACAACAAGTGTATTAAATGACATTTTAATTGATGCACAAGCAATGAATCCTACAACAACATTTAATGGTGGACGTTTAAAGATTTATTATGCTAATCAAGTCAGTGTATGTCCACCAACATTTGTACTGTTTACAAATGAACCACAATATTTACATTTTAGTTATAAGCGTTATTTAGAAAATAGATTACGTAGTGCTTTTGGTTTTGAAGGAACACCAATTCATATTATTTGTCGAAAGAGGGATTAATGTTATGAGTAAAATTGCAATTTTAGGGACTGGAAGTTGGGCTACTGGTCTAGCAAGAGTTTTAAATGATAATCACCATCAAGTTATGATGTATGGTGTTGATCAAAAAGAAATTGAAGATATTAATTTAAGACATTGTAATTATAAATATTTTAAAGATGTTCGTTTAGAAAAAGAAATTATTGCGACTGCATCTTTATCAGATACTATTAAAGATGCTCAATATATTCTTATCACTGTACCGACTCAATTTGTAAGAAGTGTTTTAGAAGAAGTAAAACCTTTGTTGAATGAAAAAGTGACAATTATAAATGCTGCAAAAGGTTTTGATATGAATTTCAATATGCGTATTTCTGATACAATTAGAAGTATATTATCTGATGAATATATCAATCCTGTTGTATCGCTTATTGGACCATCACATGCTGAGGAAGTCGTTGAAAGATTACTTACAGCTGTTTGTGCTGTTTCATTAGATGAACACTATGCTAAAGAAGTTCAAGAATTGTTTTCTAATCATTACTTTAGAGTTTATACAACAACTGATGAAATTGGTGCTGAATATGGCGCTGCATATAAAAATGTTATTGCTGTGGCATCAGGAATATGTGCTGGCTTAGGTTATGGTGATAATACAAGAGCGGCACTTATTACAAGAGGTTTATATGAAATGGGCTTATATGGTAAAGTCAAAGGTGCTTCACAAGAAACATATTTTGGTTTAACTGGTATAGGTGATTTGATTGTGACATGTTCATCTTTACATTCTCGTAATTTTCAAGCAGGTTATGAAATCGGACAAAGTAATCGAGCTTTAGACTTTATGGAACATAATACAAAGACTTGTGAAGGTGTGAGAACTTGTAAAGTTATTCATGAAGATGTTTCAAGTCATGATTATGGCATTGAAACACCAATTGTAGATGCTGTTTATACAGTGTTATATGAAAATGCTAGTCCAAAAGAAGCAGTTGAAGCATTGATGATGAGAGAATTAAAATCAGAACAATAATCTATTGTTTGCATATATTATCTTAGGTGATAAAATTGGATAAACATGATAAATTGTTGAATAAAGTGTCTTCAAAAACAAATATTTCTAAACAAGATATTTTAGGCTTGGCAAGTGATTTACAGAGTAAAGATTTGAATAATGAAGACAGTATTAAGGAATTTGTAAATAAGATAGCAAAGATGGCTAACAAACAAGTTAAGCCAGAACAGATGACAAAAATCATTTCAGTTATTAAGAATAACCAAGTTCCTACTGATATAGACAAATTTGTTTAAGGGAGATAGTTGCTAACTATCTCTTTTTTTGACTCTTATATAGATACAATTTACAGTATATGAATTTAAATCATTAAAGTGGATAATAATACATGGGTGAAGCGATGATATGATTAGTTATAGACCATTATTTGAAACAATGAAACAAAAGAATATAAGTA
>JAVWHX010000013.1:0-39247 GCA_036639875.1 Coprobacillus sp. | reverse complement strand
GTGCAGTACATGCTGTAAAAGTTCAAGGAGCTATTCATGAATTTTCTGCAGTAGATGGTGTCATTGAAGATGTTACTTCAATTATCTTAAATATTAAGAAATTAGTATTTTCAATTGATGGTGACGATGATGTGACTATGGTTATTGATGTGAAAGGACCAGCGGTTGTAACTGGTGCTGACATTCAATGCCCATCTGATGTAACTATGATTTCTAATGATTTAGAAATCGCACATGTTGCTGATGGAGCTCATTTCTATATGGAAATGTATGCCCACAGAGACAGAGGTTACATGAGTGCTGATCAAAACAAAAAATTAATTAATACTATCGGAGTTATTGCTACTGACTCAATTTATTCACCTGTTGTGAATGTCGCATATTCAGTAGAACCAACACGTGTTGGTCAAAGTGCTAAATATGATCAATTGACATTAGAGATTACGACTGATGGTTCAGTTCAACCCCATGAATCTTTGGCATTAGCTGCTAAAATTTTAGTTGAACATTTGAATATGTTCGTTGAATTAACTGATATGGCTATGAACATGGAAGTTATGAGCGAAACTGAAGAAGATACAAGTAATAAAGTATTGGATATGACAATCGAAGAA
This sequence comes from Coprobacillus sp., assembly GCA_036639875.1. Taxonomy (GTDB): domain Bacteria; phylum Bacillota_I; class Bacilli_A; order Erysipelotrichales; family Coprobacillaceae; genus JAVWHX01. The sequence goes on along the minus strand of JAVWHX010000013.1, from coordinate 38,633 downwards.
TTGGATTTATCTGTACGTTCTTATAACTGTTTAAAGAGAGCAGGTATCCAAACTGTTCAAGAACTTGCTGCTAAGAGTGAAGACGATATGATTAAAGTTAGAAACTTAGGTAAGAAGTCTTTAAAAGAAGTTAAAGAAAAACTAGTGGAATTAGGATTAGGATTTAAACCTATAGATTAATTCTTAAAAAATATCGAAAGGAGCACTAATCTATGGCACAAAATAGAAAATTAGGACGTGTATCATCTCATAGAAAAGGTATGTTACGTAACTTAGCTACAGATGTTATCATGTATGGAAAAATCGAAACAACAGCTACAAGAGCTAAAGAAGTTCGTTCTATCGTTGATCAATTAATCACTTTAGGTAAACGCGGAGATTTACATGCAAGAAGACAAGCTGCACAAGTGTTACAAGATGTTGTAGATCCAGCAACTGGAAAAACAGCAGTGCAAAAATTATTTGATGATGTTGCACCTAACTATGCAGAAAAAACTAGTGGATACACTCGTGTATTAAAAACATATAATCGTAAAGGTGATAATGCACCTATGGCTGTTATTGGTTTATTCTAATAATAGATATCAAAGAGATGATTCTTTCATCTCTTTTTTAGTTAAATTTATTGATGTATTCTATTTATATGTTAAATAATATATCTAATTTAATACATATGAAAATAATTGATTTTAGGTCTTCACAGTCACTTAAAACAATGTTGGGTATTTTGTATGTATATGTTCTTTATTTTGATTATAAACAGTATTTGGATGCGAAAATGGGACTTGATAAGACAGTTAATGGTTGAGTCTCAGTTTTTGGATTAATAGTTGAAGAAAGCTATGATAAATAGAGGAATTTTTTATAATCTCTTTCTTTATTGTTAGTGTTGACAAGTGGGTCTAATCATAATAAAATTGAACTACTTGGAGGAAAACCCAATGGAAAAAATTATTAAAATAAAAGATTTATCATTTGAATATGAAGAAGGATCAAAAACAATTGATCATATATCATTTGAAATAGAAAAAGGTGCTTATACAACTATTTTAGGACATAACGGGAGTGGTAAAAGTACAATTGCTAAATTATTAATGGGATTATTAGAAAAAAAAGATGGAGATATTATTATTGGTGGATATTCACTAACAGAGGAAACACTTAATGAAGTTAGAAATCTTATTGGAATCGTCTTTCAAAATCCTGATAATCAATTTATTGGAGCAACTGTTAGAGATGACATTGCTTTTGGTTTAGAAAACACATGTGTAGATCCATATCTTATGGATGATATTATTAATGAATATGCAACGAAAGTAAATATGTTGGAGTTCTTAGATCATGAGCCTACAAAATTGTCTGGTGGACAAAAGCAAAGAGTTGCAATTGCGGGTATTCTAGCAATGTCTCCATCAATTATTATTTTAGATGAAGCAACAAGTATGTTGGACCCTAAAGGAAAGAAAGAAATTAATGCCTTGGTTCAACAATTAAATAAGGATAAAGAAATTACTATTCTATCTATTACTCATGATATTGAAGAGGCTGCTTTATCTGATTATGTTATTTTATTAAGTGAAGGTCATATTATTGATAGTGGTAAACCTGAAGATGTTTTAAAGAAATCTCAAATTGAAGAGTTATCTTTAGATATTCCATTTGCATATAAAATTTCAAAAGGACTAAAAAAACAAGGAATAGAAATTAATGATTATATTGATAGAGAGAAGTTGGTGAAAGAATTATGTCAGTTACATTTAAAGAAGTAGAACATACATATAGTCAAGATACACCCTTTTCATATCATGCATTAAAAGGTGTAAACTTAAGTATTAAACAAGGAAGTATGACAGCATTAATTGGTCATACAGGTAGTGGAAAATCAACATTAATACAACATATTAATGCGCTCCTTTTACCGACAGCTGGTGAAATCAATATTGATGATATTCTTATCACAGCAACAAACAAACCAAAAACATTAAAACCATTAAGAAAAAAAGCAGGATTGGTTTTTCAATTTCCTGAATATCAATTATTTGAAGAAACAATTGTAAAAGATATTATCTTTGGACCAAAGAATTTTGGAATTGAAGAAAATGAAGCTATTGAAATAGCTAAAGAAACATTAAATATGGTAGGATTAGATGAATCATACTTAGAAAGATCACCTTTTGATTTATCTGGAGGACAAAAAAGAAGAGTCGCAATTGCTGGAATTCTAGCAATGAATCCTGATATTTTGATCTTAGATGAACCAACAGCTGGATTAGATCCTCAAGGAGCTAAAGAAATGTTGAATCTATTTAGAAAGATTAATCAAACAGGTAAGACAGTTATTTTGGTTTCTCATGATATGGATCAAGTCTTAGAATATTGCAATGATGTAATTGTCATGAATAAAGGCAAGGTAGAAAAGCATGTCACAACACAAGAATTATTTCAAGAAACACAATATTTAACTTCGTTAAGTATTGATTTACCAATGATTACTTCATTTATTCTTGAATTAAATAAAAATGGGTTTCACATTGATCCATCTTTAAAAGATATTGATCTTTTAATCCAAGAGATTGGAGGACAACTCCATGAATAATATGATGTTTGGTAGATATTTACCACTAGATAGTTTAATTCATAGATTAGATCCTCGTTTAAAGATTGGTTCATTATTATTGTTGTTGATTGCTGTTTTCTTTGATGCTGGATTTATTGGATATGGAATTTTAGCTGTTTTTGTTATGTTGATGATAGTTTTGTCTAAAATTAAAATTTCTCAAATTATAAAAGCAATTAAACCAATGTTATTTATGATGGCATTTCTCATGATATTTAATTTAATTTTTATTCAAAGAGGAGAACTTGTATTCTCAATTGGATTTATTAAAATATATGATGCGGCTTTAATACAAACTGCTTATATCTTTATTAGACTAGTATTAATTATTATTATGACAACAATCCTTACAGCAACTACAAAACCTTTAGATTTAACATTAGGAATAGAACATCTTCTATCACCTTTTAAAAGAATTGGTTTTCCTACTCATGAAGTAGCAATGATGATTTCTATAGCATTGCGTTTTATACCAACATTATTAGAAGAAACACAAAGAATTATGAAAGCACAAGCGAGTAGAGGGGTAGAATTCTCAGAGGGGAACCTCAAAGAAAAGATATTATCAATCGTTTCTTTGATTATTCCACTGTTTATATCAGCCTTTCAAAGAGCTGAAGATTTAGCAAATGCTATGGAGAGTAGAAATTATAACCCTGAAGCTAAGCGTACACGCTATAAACAGCTTCATTGGAAGATGGCTGATACACTTTCATTAGTATGTGTACTATTGATGTGTGCGAGTCTTGTTACAATGAGTTTTGTATTATGAGAGTGAAATGTATTGTAAGTTATGATGGCAGTGATTTTCATGGCTTTCAAGTTCAAAATAAAATGAGAACAGTTCAAGGTGAAATTCAAAAAGCTTTAAAAAAAATCAACGAAAAAGAAGTGATTATTCATGCTTCAGGAAGAACAGATGCTAAAGTTCATGCTGTACATCAAGTCTTTCATTTTGATACTGAAAAAGAGCTGCCTGAAACACAATGGAAACGAGCAATTAATCACTTTATGCCCAATGATATTTATATCCTTGATGCAAAATATGTAGATGGAGATTTCCATTCTCGTTATAGTGCAAAGAAAAAAGAATATCGTTATTTATTAAATACCCAAGAGTATTCTCCATTTGAAACAAATTATATTTATCAGTATGGAAGAACATTAGATATTGATTTAATGAAAGAAGCAGCATCTTTGTTTATAGGTGAGCATGATTTTGCATCTTTCTGTAGTTATGATCAATATGGCAATACGATTAGAACACTTTATTCATTAGATATTGTAGAAGAAAATGGAATTGTTACTTTTAAACTGATGGGTAATGGATTTAGAAGATATATGGTTAGACATCTTGTTGGGGGATTAATTCAAATAGGAGCAAAACGTATTTCCAAGGAAATATTGTCGGAAATGTTAGAAAGTTGTGGAAAAAAGAAATGCTTATTTAAAGCAAAACCACAAGGATTATATTTACAAGAGGTATATTATGAAGAAAGTTAATTTTCACACACATACATATCGTTGTGGCCATGCAAATGGTAATGAAGAGGATATGGTAGAAGCAGCAATTAAAATGAAAATAGAAAAGTTAGGATTTAGTGAACATGTTCCTTTACCAAATTATAGAAAGCATCTTATTCGTTCTTTGTCAGCAGTTCGTAGTTTGCAAAGTGTTTTATCATTAATCAATGCAATGATAAAAAATGGTCCAGGGATGAGAATGCCTTATAAACAAAAGGAAGATTATTATAGAAATATTTTGGCATGTCAAGATAAGTATAAAGGACAAATAGAAATATATAAGGGTTATGAAGCAGAAGGATTAAGTGAATTTTTTGATTATTATCAAGAACTACTATATTCCCATGAAGTTGATTATTTAATCTTAGGACATCATTTTAATAAACATTGTATTCATAATGCTTATTATGGTAAACCAAAATTATCTAAGAAAGAAATGTATCAGTATTGTAATGATGTAGAAAGAGCTTTAGAAACAAAGTTATTTAGTTATTTAGCACATCCCGATTTATTTATGATTGGATATAAAGAAGTTGACCTAGATATGAAAACTGTATCTAGAAGAATTTGTGAAAAAGCAAAAGAACTTCATATTCCTATAGAATTAAATGCTGGAGGAATGCGTAGAGGGTTAGTAGAAAGAAATGGAGAGTTGGGTTATCTATATCCTAATACTCAGTTTTGGAAAATTGCCAGTGAAGTTGGGAATGATGTTATTTTAGGATTTGACGCTCATGATCCATCTGATTTTAATAAAGCTATGTATAAACAAATGATGGATTTTGCTAAAGAAAATCAATTACATGTTGTAGATGAATTTGAATTTTTAGAAGGGAATATGTAAATTCCCTTTTCTTATGCAACCAAAGTTAAGATTGAAACGTGTATATAATGAGGTGATAAAATGGAAAGAGAAATATGTGGGCAATCATATGAGTTGATGATAATAAAATATAGTGATTTGGTAACACGCATATGTTTTCTTCACCTACACAATCAAGATGATGTTAAAGATTGCTTTCAAGATACATTTATAAAATTATATAAATATAAAAAAGATTTCAAAGATGAAGAGCATCTAAAAGCATGGTTAATACGTGTTACTATAAATACATGTAAAGACTTTCAAAGAAGGAATTATAAGTATACAGTTGATATTGATAAAGTTGCTATTCAAGTAGAGGATCAATACTTTGAAGTATTACCAATTCTTATAACTTTAGATAATAAGTATAAATTACCACTTTATCTCTATTATTATGAAGGCTATTCGATTGAAGAAATAGCAACTATACTCAAAATAAATTCTAATACAATTAAATCTCAATTAAGCAGAGGGAGAACTATTTTAAAAGAAAGATTGGGTGATGATTATGCATAAGAAGTGGCAGGAATTTGATAATATTAAAACTCCAGAATCATGGATAGAAGAAACACTTAAACAAACAAAGAAAACTAAGCATTTATATGTGAATCACCATCTCATCTTAACAATGTTGACAATCTTTTGTTTGGTATTTGGCTCAATAGGCGTTATTTATGCAACAAACCCAACATTTAGAGAATGGTTATCTTCACTTTTTTCTAAAGAAAATGTTCAGCAGAATACAATCTTAGAGGATAACGAAAAATATGGGTTAGAAGATATTTTCTTATATATTTACAAGGATGAGGAAATGATAACAAAAGTTTATACATATAAAGAGAATGATTTTGTAAAAAAAGAAATCCAACATTTTAATGGACAATTTAATCATCAAGATTATACTTTTGATTATGTTATTGAAAAAGATAGAATATTATCCTTTCATCATACAGGAGTTATATTAAAAACATATGCTCCAATTTTTCATAACAAAGTCTATGTATGGTTAACAAATTCAAACAAAAACAATTTAGGGATCTTAGATTTAAAAACCCAACAAATAACTCAAATTACAAATGATGATATATCAGTAAATTCTATTGTATCGCCTCAAGGAGAATATATTCTTATTAATAAAAATGATCAATATTGGAGTGTTTATGATAGAGTCAATCAAAAAGAGTCAAGAGTGAATGATATTTATCCATATGCTCATAGTAATGAAGTAAATTTTATTGATGAAAGTCATGTAGTTACTTATGGAGAAGAAGGTAATACTATAATTATTGATTTAAAAACAGGAAAAGTTAAAAAATATGATGTACAAACCCTTGATACAACTGTTATATATTTAGATGTTAATAAAAATGGTAAAAGCTATTTAAGAAATATATTAAATGATAATAGTTATGAGTTAAAAGATAATTTTATAGAAAGCTATGGTTTACGAACTTATGGTGGAAGATTTTTATTCTTTCAAGATAACAAGATGTTTTCAATTTATGATATTAATAATAATAAAATAACTGAAATAAATAGTTTGGATTTTAATATTGAAGAAATATCACAGTTAGATGAGCACCATATTTTATTTGGACAAGAAGAACAAATATATGTGGTAGAAATAAAAAAATAATATTAAAAATAGTTAATGAGTTATATATAAGTTTATTCTATAGTTTAATCATAATTTACATTCTTGATAATTAATGATAGAATATAAGAAAGGGTAATAATTTTTAGTTATATATAAAGAAAAACAATTCAAGTTAAATGGTATGGTTTGTACGAAAATATGATCTATACCATTTAGTTGATGCATACAATCGAAAAATCCATAATATGAATTAATTAGGTATCTATTAATATTTATGTTTTTAGTTTAAGTTGATAAAAATCAATATTTTATTAGGAGGGACTAAAAAGGATGAAGAAAGTACATGAGAGCAGGAAGAGTAACTTGTTTTTATGTTTTGTAAAGATCAGTATGATTTTTTTAGTGTGCTTCGTTAGTTTTAGTTTTTCAATTTATTTTAATAATGTATCTGCATATAATACTGACAAGGTAGTACGTGTTGGTTTTTTTGATTTTGAAGGATATCATGAAACTGATAATCAAAATCAACGTAGTGGATATGGATATGAGTATTTGCATGAAATGGCTAAATATACAGGCTGGGTATTTCAATATGTGGATGGTACTTGGGAAGAATGTCAGCAAATGCTTAAAGACGGAAAGATTGACTTATTAACTTCAGCTCAATATAGTGAAGCAAGAGATAAACTATTTGATTTTTCTTCTACATCAATGGGAACAAGTTATGCACAGTTGACAGTGGCTGATGGAAATTACAAATATGGACGAAATGATTTTAATAGTTTTCAAGGAATAAAAGTTGGTCTTTTAAAGGGAAATAGTCGTAATGATAGATTACAAGAATTTGCAAAGGAAAAAGGATTTTCTTATCAAGCAAATCTTTATGATACACAAGATCAATTAGATTCCGCTCTTAAAAGTGGTGAAGTTGATGCTATTCTTACAAGTAGTCTTCGTAAATTGAAAAACGAACGGATTATTGCACAATTTGCTCCTTCTCCATTCTATGCTATTGTAAAAGAAGGCAATCAAACACTATTAGATGAAGTTAATTTGGCTTTAGAAACAATTGAAATGAATTCACCTGCTTTTAAGTATAATCTGTATCAAGAATATTATCATATAGATACAACCGATACATTTATCCTTTCACGTGAAGAAAAAGAGTATTTAGCAACAAATCCAACAATACGTGCTGTTATTCGTACTGGTGTAGAACCAATTTCATATTGGGAGGATAATAAGTATAAAGGTATTTCTGCTGATGTGATAGACTATATTTTTAAAGATTTAGGTATAAAGGTAGAATATATAAAAGCAGATTCTTTAGAAGTTAGTTATCAAAAACTTTCTAATGGAAATGCGGATATCGCATGTATGTTTGAAAGTGATTATAATCTTGCAGAACAATATAATACTCGAATTACGGCACCTTATTTAAGTGCGAATTATAGTGTTGTTTCTAAAAAACAATCTAATCAAAGTTCACAATCAACTAAAGCAATTGCAATAGTAGATGGTGAATTAATGGGAACTCGTTATGCAAAAAGTCATTATCCAAGTGCCAAAATTGTTTCTGTTACTTCAAATAAAGAAGCAATAGAGAGTGTATCTAATGGATTAACAGATATGGCATTTGTAAATGTTTATGCGACAGAGGCAGACTTAATTAATTATCCAGGTTTGCGGGCTAGTTTTATAAGCGATGATGAGCAACAGTTTTCAGTTGGCGTATCACAAAAAGTGAATTCGTGTTTATATTCTATTCTAGATAAAAAGATTAATTCTATAGATAGTGAAGTCCTTAGTGATATTTTATCAAAGCATACAATGTTTAATCAAACTTCAATGAGTCTTACAGATTATTTCCAACAGAATCCCTTCTTTGTTATTTTCGTTAGTCTTTTTATCTTTACAGCTATTATTGGAATTCTTTTATATATTATGTTTATAAATAAGAAACATGCAAAGAGTATACATAGACTTGCTTATACAGATGAACTAACAAATTTATATAACTTAAATGGATTTCTTTTACAAGGAAATGCTTTACTATTGAAAAAAACAGATTTTAATTTTGCAGTTATTGCTGTTAATTTATCGTGCTTTTCTAATGTCAATGAAAATTATGGGAGACCAACAGGAGATAGTGTTATTCAGAATATGGGAACTATTATTAATAGTTATCATGATGAGTATACGGTTGTTGCACATTCGGATGCTGATCACTTCTTAATGTTATTGAGTTATTCAAACCAAGATGAACTTAATAGAATTGTAGATGATGTTCAAAAGAATCTTTCAACATATGTGGTTGATGAGTTATATCTTCATTTTACTGTATTTATTGGAGTTGGATTTGTAGAAAAAGGTGAAGAAGCATTATTAAAAGCGATAGATTATGCACGCGTTGCTCAGAATAAATGTAATCAAGAACATACTTTCATATGTATGGATGATTCATTAAAAAATAGTTTAATTCGAGAAAAAGAGATTTCTGATCATGTATTACTGGGTCTTGAAAATGGTGAATTTGAGGTGTATTATCAACCGAAGATTGATATGATCAATAAAAAAATTGTTGGTGCAGAAGCATTAATTAGATGGAATCATCAGAGATTAGGTTTTTTAAGTCCCATGGAGTTTATTCCAATATTAGAAAAAAATGGTACCGTTACTGATATTGATTTTTTTGTTCTTGAACAATCGTGTAAAATGGTAAGAAACTGGCTAGATAGTGGTCAAAAAGCAGTTATTATATCTGTTAATCAATCTCGTGCACATTTCCTTAAAGATGATTATCTAGATAAACTTCGAGAAATAATCAACAAGTATAAAATTCCTCCAGGATGTATTGAATTAGAAATTACTGAAACTTTATTTGGTCAAGAAGCAATTTCTAATGCCGTGATTAAGGAAATGAAAGATATTGGATTGCTGATATCTATTGATGACTTTGGATCTGGTTATTCATCTTTGTATCTTTTGCATCAAATATCAGTTGATATTCTTAAGATTGATAAAGGGCTATTAGATGAAGGTGACAAGTATGAAAAAGTTCGTAATATAATTCGTAGAATTGTTCAAATTGCTTCTGATTTAGATATAGAAGTTATATGTGAAGGGGTAGAAACACAAGAGCAAGTTGATTTCTTGTTAGGAATACAATGCCAATATGCACAAGGCTTCTTGTTTAGTAAACCTTTGCCTCGAGCTGAATTTGAGTTATATGTACAAAAGAACAGTTAATGGTTGAAGAGAATTGAAAATAAGTTGTTTAAAGTTTTGAGAGAATATGAGATATCATATTCTCTCTTTTTAACTGATTTATTTTTTTAAAATGTGTATAGATATATTTTTTTACTATTTTAAAAGATAAGTATCTGTTTAAGGTAGCCAAATTAAAATTATTATTGACAAAATCAACGATATTGCTATAATTAGAATGTTCTTATGAACTCTAAGTCCCCGGTAAGGATAAAGGAGAGAATAAAATGAGACAAACAACTATGGCTAAAGAAGCCACAATTGAACGTAAATGGTATGTTATTGATGCTGCTGGATTGACTTTAGGTCGTTTAGCTTCAGAAGTAGCAACAGTATTAAGAGGAAAACATAAACCAACTTTTACACCACATGTAGATACAGGTGATTTTGTTATCGTTCTTAATGCAGAAAAAGTAGTGATGACTGGAAAGAAATTAGATTCTGTAAAATACTATCATCACTCAGGTTGGTTAGGTGGTTTAAAAGTGAAAACTGCTCGCCAATTCCAAGAATCTGATCCTACAGGATTTGTAGAAGCAGCTGTTAAAGGTATGTTACCTCATAACACACTTGGAAGAAAACAAGGGATGAAATTATTTGTTTATACTGGTAATACACATCCACATGCAGCACAAAAACCAGAAGAAATGAAATTTAAAGGATAAGGGGGACGAGAGATAAATGGCTAATGTACAATACAGAGGGACTGGACGTAGAAAGTCTTCAGTAGCACGTGTTATTTTAACACCAGGTACTGGTAAAATTGTTATAAATGGTAGAGAAGCAAGAGATTATTTACCATCAGACGTATTATTAATGATCGTCAACCAACCACTTGAATTAACAGGAACAACTGGTAAATTTGATGTGTCTGTAAATGTTTATGGTGGAGGATATACTGGGCAAGCTGGTGCAATCCGTCATGGTGTTTCTAGAGCTTTATTAGAAGCAGGTTCTGATTATAGACCAGCTTTAAAAGCAGCAGGTTTCTTAACTCGTGATGCTCGTGTTAAAGAACGTAAGAAATACGGACTTAAAGCAGCAAGACGTGCTCCACAATTCTCAAAGAGATAATTTATATTATTTCAAAATCAGAACTCTTTTTGGGAGTTCTTTTTTTTATTTTAAAGTTAGTTAATATTTTGAAAAATTATTAATCATTTCTTAATGAATTCTTAAAGTATCTCTCTTATTAAAAATGCTATAGTTATTTGGCGGAGGAAGAATTAATGAAAAAAAGAAATGTTGAAAAGATTGTACTATATATTATTTTTATCTTATATATATGCATCCTAGTTAAAATAGTTTTACTTAAAAATCTATCTTTAATGGATTTACTAAATAGAGATATAGTCACAGGTTATCATTCAATAAACCTTATTCCATTTCAAACAATAATAGATTTTATAACAATGGGAAATGGACAATATTTGAGGATTGTTTCTAATGTTTTAGGAAACATTGCAATTTTTGTACCTTTGGGATACTTATTTCCAATATTATTCTCTAAAATAATAAATAAATTTAAAATGACTATAATAGTTTTTGGTTTTAGTCTTTGTTTTGAATCTATGCAATATGTTTTGTATCTTGGAACCTTTGATATAGATGATTTACTTTTAAATACTATAGGTGGGTTAATTGGATATTTGATTTATAGAATCGTGTATAGGCACTCTACAAAAGAAGTGGGGTTTTATAGAATATCTATTGGTTTTTGTTGTATATTGTTTGCTTTTGGCTTTATTGCAGCAAAAGAGGAATTTGGAAACCTTTTAGGTTTAACTTCAGCTAATATAGAAACAATTGGTGACAATAGTATTCCTAAAGAAGAAGCTAATTACATTGGTGAATATATTTCATATGATAAAGGAATTGTCTCTTTTTACAATAATGAAAACATTGCTCAATTAAAAACTGTTAAAATAGAAGATGATACAGATCTATATATAATGACAAATAAAGAAGTATCAAATAATAACATTCAAGTAAAATATGATAAAATCACAAGTAACGAGATAAGTACTTTATTAAAAGGAACAAGACTTAAAGTGTGGCAAATAAATAATCATATAGATGTTATTGTATTTATACCTTCAACATCTAAAACTGGAGAAGTCGCAATAGAAGATAATAATTATCGAGGAATAATAGAAAACATAAATCAAGATGGTTTTTCATTAAATATTATAAAAACTGAGGAGATGAATGATGGAAGTTCGATAGGAATTAGTGGTAGAGGAGAATATGCGAATTTAATACAAATGAAATGTACAACAAGTACAAAATATATATTAAATAATATAAAAAATAATAAGGATATTATAAGCAGTCATCCTTGTGCAAAAACAGACCTTAAAGTTGGAGATATCGTTGTTGTTAAAGTTAATAATCAAGGATTTGTTGATGAAGTACAGGTTAATAGGTCAGTTAATTAAAAAGACTTAAAACAGGGAATATTTTTGTAATAACACTTTTATACAATTTTCATAATATAACATGAGAGGGTGAAAGGATGCACTTGTTCTCTGTTATATTATTTTGCTTTGTTGCAAATATGGATTGTTTTATGATTGGTATATCTTATGGATTACGGAAAGTTCATATAAATTTGATAAATAATATAACAATTGCTTTTTTATCATGTTTAGGAACTTTTATATCTATGAGATTAGGGGATTTTCTATCCCAACAAGTATTTATAAAAACTGCGAATGTAATTGGATGTATAATTTTAATCATTATTGGGATTATGCAAGTAGAACACAATAGAAAAGATGATTATTGTAGTTTGCATATAAGTGAAAAGAATCAATGTAGAAAATTATCTTTTAGAGAAGTTTTATTAGTACGAATAGCATTGATGTTAAATAATTTGAGTCTTGGAATTGGTGCAAGTATTACAGGTATGCCAATTTTATTATCAAGCATACTTACATTTATTATGAGTTTTTCTTTTATATGTTTATCACAGCTCTTCTCTGCAAAAATATTATCCAAAAAGTTTCAAAAGTACACATCTATTGTTTCTGGTATTATGATTATCTTTATAGGCGTATGGGAATTATTTATATGATTTGTAAACAACTTTGATGTTGTTTTTATTTTAGTAAAAATTAATAAACAAATTAGTAAAACTATATATTAATTTAGTAAATAAAATATTGACTTTCATTAAGACAGTGATAAAATATAGATGTAAAGGAGAGTATATATGAACAATCTTATTAATCAATTGATTCAATTTTCATTAGAACATCATTTTATTCAAGAAGAAGATGTAGACTATTCTGTAAATCTATTATTAGACTTATTTCATATAGATACATTTGAAAAGGAAGTTATCTATGATAAAATAATTGATGTGACAAAGATACTTGATCCAATGCTAGAATATGCAATAGAAAAAGGTATAATTGAAAATCAATTAACGCAAAGGGATTTATTTGATACAAGAATAATGAATTGTGTCATGCCAAGACCAAGTGAAGTCATCAAAACATTTGAAAAGGAATATAAAATGAATCCTTTAAAAGCAACTGATTATTTTTATCATTTATCTATTTCATCAAACTATATTCGCAAAAGTAGAACTGATAAGAATATTGTTTGGAAGACATTGGTTGAATATGGAAATATAGAAATATCAATTAATCTATCTAAACCTGAAAAAGATCCAAAAGAAATTGCTATGGCAAGAAATATAAAATCAAGTGGATATCCGAAATGTTTATTATGTAAAGAAAATGTTGGTTTTGCTGGAGATCTTAATCGAGCAGCAAGACAAACACATCGTATTATTCCATTAAAATTAAGTCAAGGTCAATACTATTTACAATATTCACCTTATGTTTATTATAATGAACATTGTATTGTCTTTAATGAACAACATATTCCAATGGTTATCAATAGAAAAACATTTGAAAACTTATTCTCATTTATTGATAAGTTCCCACATTATATGTTAGGATCAAATGCTGATTTACCAATCGTTGGTGGTTCAATTCTTACTCATGATCATTATCAAGGTGGTTGTTATGAGTTTCCTATTCAAGGAGCAAAGGTTATTAAGACAATTAAGTGTAGTTCATATCCACGAGTAACTGTAGAAATTGTAAAATGGCCTCTTTCTACAATTCGATTAACATCTTCTTCAAAAGAAGACTTAATAGAATTATCAGATCATTTTTTAAATCAATGGATTGATTATAGTGATCCATCATTAAATATTATTTCTCATACTGATGGGACTAGACATAATACAATTACACCAATAGCAAGAATGTCTCAAAATAAATATCAAATAGATTTAGTTTTAAGAAATAATCGTGCAGATGAACAATATCCAGATGGAATCTTCCATCCACATCAAGAAAATCATCATATTAAAAAAGAAAATATTGGTTTAATTGAAGTTATGGGATTGGCTATATTACCACCAAGATTGAAAACAGAATTAGAATTATTAGAAGACTGCTTATTAAATAAAAAGAACATTCTTGATTATCCAGAATTAGAAAAACATATACCTTGGTATCAAGATATCCTTAAAAATTATCAGATAAAAGAAGATAATATCAATATTATATTGAAGGAGGAGGTTGCTAAAATATTTGTTCATGTTTTAGAAAATGCAGGTGTTTATAAACAAGATATAGAGGGTATTGAAGGATTTGTAGGATTTGTTGAAACAACTTTAAAACAATTGAAAGGAGCTTAATATGCAAGCGACATTATTAAAAAAAGAATTAGGGAATAAAGCTTATGATGATTTACTAGAGGATATCTATGTTGATAAAACTCTATTAGATTATCAAAGAGAAAGATATCAACAAGCTATTGATAAGTTTATTGATTTATATGGAGATCAAGATATTGAAATCTATAGTGCACCAGGGAGAAGTGAAGTGGGTGGAAACCATACTGATCATCAACATGGTTGTGTTTTGGCTGCAGCTATTAACTTAGATATTATTGCTGTTGTATCAAAGACAGAGGATGGTATTAAAATCTTATCAGATACTTATGATATTAAGAAAGTTGATATTCATGATTTGGATAAAAAAGAATATGAATTAGGAACTTCTGAAGGTTTAGTACGTGGTGTTTGTGCTAAGTTTAAAGAATCAAATCATCATATTGGTGGATTTAATGCTTATATGACAAGTGAAGTCTTACAAGGTTCTGGTTTATCTTCTTCAGCTGCTTTTGAAGTCATGATAGGTACAGTTCTTTCTGGGCTATATAATGATATGAAAATTGATCCTGTTGAGATTGCTCAAATTGGACAATATGCTGAAAATGTTTATTTTGGTAAACCATGTGGATTGATGGATCAATGTGCTTCATCAGTAGGAAGTTTAATTAACATTGATTTTAAAGATACTGCATATCCTATTGTTAGAAAAGTAGATGTTGATTTTTCTAAATTCAAACATAGTTTATGTATTGTAGATACAAAAGGATCACATGCTGATTTAACGGATGAATATGCAGCAGTACCAATGGAAATGAAGAAAGTTGCGCAATTCCTTGGTAAAGAAGTCTTAAGAGAAGTTAAGGAAGAAGACTTCTATGTAAAACTAACAGAGATTAGAGAGGCTTGTGGTGATAGAGCAACACTTCGTGCTATTCATTTGTTTGAGGAAAATAAGCGTGTTGATTTACAAGTCAATGCATTAATTAATGGAGATTTTGAAGAATTCAAAAAGTGGATTAAAGCTTCAGGAGATAGTTCTTTTAAATATTTACAAAATGTATATGCAAATTGTGATGTTCATAATCAAAGTGTATCAGTTGCTTTAGCGTTAACTGAAAAAGCGTTATGTGGACATGGTGTTTGTCGTGTTCATGGAGGGGGATTTGCAGGAACAATTCAAGCATTTGTAGAAGATGATTATGTAGAAAAATATAAGCAAGAAATAGAAAAGTATTTTGGTAAGGGTTCATGCCATGTTTTGAAAGTTAGAAAATATGGTGGAAGAAAAGTTATTGGATAGAAAATGAATGGGAAACCATTCTTTTTTCTTTGACAAAAAAAGTTAATCTACATAGAACAAGGTTAATGTGCTTTTAATGCAAAGATATGATATAAAATGTTGATTTCATCTCATAAAAACTGTACTATAAATATATATACATTAATAAATATATTGAGAAAGAAAGGAGGTTTATAATGAAATCAGTTAAAACAAAAATTATTGCATTGGTTTTAACTTTTGTTGTTTTTTCATCATTAGCAATTGGAACGACAAGTATGATAAGCTCACTTTCGACAATCGAAAGTACATCAATAGAAACTATGAACCTCTTATGTGAGAATAAAGCAAATAATATAAATACTTTATTAGTTAAGATAGAAGAATCAGTAAAAACATTAACTGTTTATGCTCAACATCAATTAAAAGATCTTAACCAATTTAAAAAAAGTTCTGCATATGTTGATGATTATTCAAAAAATCTTTATTCTGTTGCAGTAAATGCTGCCATGAATACAGAAGGAGCAACAACTGTATATATTCGTTATAATCCTTCTTTTACATCATCAAAATCAGGTATTTTTTCAGTAAAAGATGATTCTCATAATACGTTTGTATCATTAGAACCAACAGATTTAAATGCATATGAACCAACTGATATGGCACATGTTGGATGGTTTTATAAGGCAAAAGAAAATGCTCAACCAATTTGGTTAGAACCTTATTATAATGAAAACATAAAAAAAGAAATTATTTCATATATTATTCCTTTTTATGAAGGTGATGAATTTGTTGGAATTGTCGGAATGGATGTTGATTTTGATATGGTACGTAGTGAAGTATCACAAACCAAACTTTATAAAACAGGATATGCTTTTTTGGTCGATGAAAAGGCTGAAGTTGTCTATCATCAAGATATCGAAAGAAATACTGATTTAATTAGCTATAATGATGGTGAATTTTCTGCTATGGCACGACAGATTACACAAGATGAAATGTATGATGACCACTTAATAGAATACACATATGGAGGTATTGATAAAAAAGCAACATTTAGATTTTTATTAAACAATATGCGTTTCATAACCACTGTACCAACTTCAGAAATAGATGCGCAATCTAATAAGTTACTCACTCAAATGGTTATGGCTATGTTTGTGATTATATCGCTTGCTATTGCATTAACATTTATATTTACAAAACGATTTATTAAACCACTCACTGAGCTTACCAATGCTGCAAAAAAAATAGCAGGTGGAGATTTAAGTGTTTCTATAGAACATCATTCTAATGATGAAATTGGCGAATTAGCAGAAAGCTTTAGGCAAACTGTTGATAAGTTAAATCAACAATTCACATATATTAATAGTCTAGCTTATATAGATCCATTAACTGGTATTTCAAATAAAACTGCTTATTTAGAAACAATTGAAAGAATTGAACAATATATTCATTCTAAGAGTATAGAATTTGCTATTGTAGCTTTTGATTTAAATAATTTGAAAGTTATAAATGATACTTACGGTCATCATTTAGGTGATTTATTAATTGTTAATTCTGTTCATATTATCCAAGATGTTTTTAAAGATAGTTTGGTATATAGAATAGGTGGTGATGAGTTCATTGTCATTTTACAAGATGATCAATACATTCAAAGAAAAGAACTCATTTCAAAATTCACCAATGTTATAAGTGAGCATAACAATAATTTAAAAGATGAATTACTAGTATCTATAGCTATTGGAGTCTCTGAGTACGATAAGAATGTTGATCATAGTTATAGTGATGTATATAAAAGAGCAGATAATGCAATGTATACAGATAAATTAAAAACTAAAAACAAAGATAAATTATAAAGGTTATAACGAATAAGAAAAAGCAATAAGTCTCTATAAAATAAAATAACACGAAGACTCATATAGAGTTCTCGTGTTATTTTTAGTATAATTAGACTATGAAAAACATCGAAGTGTTAGAATCTAATTACCCTTTACCCAGTGGTGATTATAACTTATTTCAATGCAAAATTTCACTAGGAATTTTTATAGTTATTCCTGTGGATGATTCTGTGACATCATTCGTAGAAATTATGAAATGTATAAATACGCAAAAGCATTTTAATCAGTTCCCTCATAGAGGGAATTAAGCAAGATATGAATTATATAAGATTGCGTAGAAGAGGAAGTGTCAATTTAAGAACAGAACTATTTTTAATAGTGTTTAGTCATGATTAGATGATTTTACATATGCAAGGTGTAGACGGATTTGGGCAAACAGAAAAAACAAACTAATTTTATCTATATCGAAATTTAAGGAAAAAGTTTATAAATTCAAAAATACAAAAAAACAAATAATTAAATAACAATTATTTAGACTAAAAAAGGAACACTCTACACTTAATAGATTTGTTCCTTTTTAAATGTAATTTAAGTAATCATTTAGGTTTTGCACTAAATTATTTGATTCCCCTTTATAAATCCGTTTCCTTACTTTTTGCTTCAATTTTGAGTTCTTTTAAAATATCTCTAATTTCTGTTAATCGTTTCACAGTAAACCACATAAAAAATGGAAAAGCAAATACACAACACCAACTAATAATAGGTAATATCATTATATAATCACTCCCTTTTCTTTCATTTATAGTATAGCATAAATAATTATTCATTCATTCATTAAATTAACAAAAATTACTAATACTCGATAGTATCAAATTTTTTAGTTGTTTTATTAATTGGATTATAGTGTACAAATACTTTATGCTTAGTTTCAGTATTTATAATTTTGTGAGAATCAAGATAATAAGGGAATACTTGAAGTGTTTTGTTTATACCTTTATTAATGATAATATTTTTATAAAGCAATGATAATTATAGAGTGTATATAAAAATTAGTAAAATAAAAATGTAAGTTTATCCTTATTGTATTCGTAAAAGGCGTGATGATGCTAAACATCGTGTAGACTGTCTAAACTATACCCTATGTCAAGGACACGAAAATAAAAAGCGCATAGTTTAAAAAGTGTCCCCACAAAAATTTAATATACCCTTTTTTGCGTATTCAGAAACTATTAACGATTTATTTACTCGTTACAGCCCTTTTTAGTTTATATAGTATGGAGTTTATTTTTTAACCAATTCTAAATTCACCATACCGTCCCTTAAGTGTAGGATATAGTGTTGATTGAAAATGCTACTATCAAGCAATTGTTGTTTGTTTTCAAAATTTTTATCAAATTTAAATACACCTTTACTTGAAAAAATAAACCAGTTATTATCAACCATGTCAATGTGGACAAGTATGCCAGTAGTGTTAGGTGAAACATAATAGTCAGTGATATTATATTCTTCTTTAGTTTTATGAATAGGATCGTATTGAACAAATATTTTTTCTTTCTTTTCAGTTTCTATGACATGATAGAAATTATTATTTCTTACATGCTGGATGTCTTTGTAAGGATAATCAGGAAAATATTTATTATAAAACTCAAATCTTTCTTCTTCAATAGTTGTCTCTTTTGAATCTACAACTGCACGAGAGTCTAACGAATAGGTAAATACCTTTTGAATTTCACTATATAAATCTAATAAGTAAATATTTCTGTTCTCAATTCTGAAGTTAACTATGTTTCCAGGTAAGTATTTTTCGTTATATACGAGATTGTCAAGGTATTGAAAATTATTTCCATGTAAGTCTACTGTGGCTAAACCAAGAGCTCCATTTTCAACTTTGTGATTAACTTTAGAAATCAGTAAGTATATTTTTCCTTCATAATATTTAGCATCACGAACTAAATATTTATTTTGGAAAAGAATATTAAAAACTTTAGTCACTTTATTTTTTTGATCAACTTTATAATAGTTTAAACCAGCCATAAAATAGTAATTTCCATCTTCATCTTTAGTGAAAGTCTTATTGAAAAAATCATCAGGATGTTTATATTCTGGGACCTCCCTCATTGTTATAGACTCATTTGTGTTAGTGTTAGGTAATTGTTTTTCTGATGATGTACAGCTAACACACACTATAGATATAAATAGTATTAAAAGAACCTTATAAAGTTTCATTTATTATTTCTCCTCTATTCATTAATTGAATGTTTCATTGTTAATATATTTATGATATCACAGTATTTAAATAATTTAAATATAATCTTTTCGTAGAAAAAAGTAATAATTACTCTGATGTTTACGAATCTCATAGTTTGTTGAAATAGAAGTAGTGTTTTTGAAAATCAATGCTACTACTTTATAAAATAGTATATGAATAATTGCTTATTAGAACAATATTCTTGAATCAATATCTAACAAACTTTAGGTTAAATATAGTATGCATTTTTTATAATATAGATCTTAAAAAGCATTTTGTTTTTAATACCATTAAGATTGTTAAAATCATGAAATATAAAAGACCTTATTATAAACCTTAAGGTCTTTTTTCTATAAAAGAATATTTTTATAATTATAACGAAAAAATCATAAGTATATAAATTTAATTTGGGAATAATGAGCGATATCATATTTAAATTACCAAGTATTGATAATATTGATTAATAACTATCTTTTAATTTAAATTATTTACTTTAGTTGTTTGTTTTTTCTAACATATCTATAATGTTGAGCTGTTTCTTTAGACGAATCCTCAAATTATTACTTATCAATAATATACAAAGTATACCGAAAATAATAACAAGAGTTAAGTCAGTCTGAATATTAAAGAAGTACAGTTTTAAAAATAATGTGTATATAATAATTGTTGAAAAATAGAATAAGGCAAAAAAACAAAGTAGACATTTCTTTTCTAGTTTTAAATAATTTTTAATAGATATTAATGATAGGTTTCGTTCTTGTAAAGTTTTAATATACGCATCATTTTTTATAAAAGGATATGTTTTCTTAATCAAGTATAATAGGACTATAGTGAATACAACTAGTATCCCTAATGATATATTTGAAAGAATAGAACGAATACTTGAAATTTTTTCAGAAAGAACTGTTTTTTCATAGAAAACTGAGTCTAATTGAAAATGATTCGCCAAATTGATACTTTCAAAATATTGGGTTGTATTTTTACTTAAATTATTAAACTCAGATTGAATAGTCTGATAGCTAGATAAATAAGAAAATGCTGATGGTATATATGAAGATAACTGGTAATTATCTCTTATATTTTGATCTATAGCTATATTTGAGAACTTGTTTATCAAATTGTTACACTCTTCCAATGAGAATAAAACAATATTGTCAGCATTAGTGATTGTTTGTAGATCAAGATTATCCTTTATAACACCCTTTATTTTTTTCTTTAAATTAACACTATGCACAATAGACTCTAAATCATGGTATATCACTTGAGTGTTTGTTGCTCCTGAATATATGGGAACATGAACATTGAATTCAATGATTGAATTTTCATCTATACTATCAAGGTTAATATGGTTATTATAAAGAAAACTTTCACTAATATAAATTCCATCGTTATTTGAAAAGCTTTTTATAATTTGATCATCAGTAGGCTCATCCTCAGGGCCATATGTTACTGAAGAGTAATTTATAGAAGAATATCCTAAATTGTGAATTTCGTCATTGTCAATTTGTTTATTTAAAATAACTTTTGATGGAGTTGATATCTTATAAAAAAAAGGGGCGTATTTTTTTGTAGTAACTTCAATATTATTAGGACTACTGAAGTAAATTGGTGTTATATTTTGTTGATTCATTTTTTCAATATATTCAATTTCTTCTGAACAAAAATATTCGCCAATTTTTTGGTGAAAATATATGTTGGGCGTACTTATGTCTAGATGTTTTTTTGAATTAATATTGGTAGTATTGCCAAAGGATAATGATACAAAGGCAAATGATATGAGTATTGGAAAAACTATAAAAAGTAAAGTTAAGATAACATTTTTTTTATTTTTCATAATATAAAAGATATTGATTTTCATTAGTTGTCTCCTTTGTTGTTAGGTTTAGTTTATTCTTTTTAAAAAGATAAATCAAGTATACTGAAAATGTTTAGAAAACTAATTATGAAAGGTGGTAAATATAAATGTTGAATCTTAAGTCACAAGAATACAAAATGTTTTTTTAATCAAATGTTAAATAAATGTAAGAAAAGAGATTGTTATCATTTGTCTTTTTTTTATATTTTTTGAGGGTCTTTTTAGAATGTTATTATCTTATAGAAAGGAAAAAGATAAAATTGCTCTGACTCAAGTTTGATTTTATCTGTCCTATTGAAAAATATGATAATAATAAATTTAATAAATAAGTTAAAGAATCAAATCAAATATTTCTTAAGCTAGCTTTATTGTGAAAGAACATATGTTCTTTCTTTTTGTCATATGTGTTTACTGTCATAACACATAAATAGAAACATATATTATATCGGTGATGATATGAAAAAAGTAATACCTTTTGTCCTTCTATTTGCTTTATGCTCACTAACATTTAAACCAGTAATGAATGTGTCTTCATCACAATCATTAAGTAAAAAAGTAGTTGTTTTAGATCCTGGTCATGGAGGGTATTAATAGCGCAAAAAATTACATTACATAAAAGAAAGGCAATTGCTATACCTATTAACAAATTAATACTCAAAAGATGCATTCTTTTAAATACTAGGCACTCATTTAATGAAGTGCTTTTTTTTAATGATTTTTTTAGGAAAGGAGGTGGTTGAATTGATTGAGAACTCACTAATACAAGTAATGTTTTGAAAAAAAGTAACTAGGCACAGATAGGAGGAAATATAGATGGCAAAAATAATATCCATTACAAATCAAAAGGGTGGTGTGGGTAAAACAGTGACATCATCTTGTTTAGGTGTAGCACTAGCTGAACTAAATAAAAAGGTCTTAATTATTGATTTTGATCCACAAGGGAGTCTTACGAAGTCATTCGGCTATCGAGATAGCAATAGTTACGAGTATTCACTTAAAAATGCTTTACTTTGCGAGATGAATGACAATAGTATGCAATGGAATGATTGCATTATCCATACTGATGAAAAGATAGATTTAATTCCATCAAATATTAGTCTAGCAGGTATAGAAGCTCAATTAACTAATGTTATGAGTCGAGAGACTGTATTTAAGCGAGTATTAGAGAATTTTAAAGATGATTATGACTTTATACTAATTGATTGTAATCCATCGTTAAATCAATTTACTATTAATGCACTAACTGCTTGTGATACGGTTATCATTCCAGTTCAAGCGGAACCATTTGCGACTGATGGTTTAAATGATTTATTACAAACTATACAAAGAACAAAAAGGCAATTAAATCCGCAATTAGAAATAGATGGTATATTAATGACAATGATTGATATACGCACTAAATTATCAAAACATATTTGCAATGAAGTGCGTAGCAAATATAGTAATCATATACATGTTTTTAAAAATGAAATAAAGCGATGTGTTGATACCGCAGAAGCTCCTCTTGATGGTGAAAGCCCAATGTTGTATAGTCCAAACTCTGAATCATCTATAGCATATAGAAAATTAGCAAAGGAGGTATTGAGTTTAAATGACAAAACAATTAGCAGAGATAAACACCGACTTACTCGATGATTTGTTCAAAACAGAAGAAGAAAGGCAAGAAGATAAACTAGAAAAAATTGTTTTGCTACCAATGAATGAAATTCATGAATTTAAAAACCATCCATTCAAAGTAAGAATGGATTCTGATATGTCTAAGTTGGTGGATAGTATAAAAGAGAATGGTGTTTTACAACCTGCACTTGTTCGTGTATCACCTTATGATGATGGCTATGAAATGGTAAGTGGTCACAGGCGTATGAGAGCAAGTGAATTAAACGATTTAAAGGAATTGCCCGTTATTATACGAAACTTAACAGATGAGCAAGCCACTATTCTAATGGTAGACAGTAATATTCAACGTGAAAATATCTTACCTTCTGAAAGAGGACTTGCGTATAAGATGAAGTTGGAGGCAATGAAAAATCAAGGTAAGCGTGTTGATTTAACTTGTTCCCAACTTGGGAACAAGTTAAAAGGGAAAAAATCATTAGATGTTTTAGCAGAGGAAGTTGGGGAAAGTAAAAATCAAGTGCATAGATATATAAGATTAACTGAATTAATTGAACCACTTATAGAATTGGTTGATGGAACTCGAGAAGATAATAAAAAAATAGCGCTAAATCCTGCTGTAGAATTATCTTATCTATCTAAAGAAAACCAAGAGTTAATTGCTAAGTATATCAATGAATTTGATTTAACCCCATCTCATGCCCAAACTATAAGAATGAAAGAACTATCTAAAGAGGAACGTCTTGATGATAATGTTATTTACACAATTATGACCGAGGAAAAGCCAAATCAAAAGGAAAAAATAACATTAAAAAGTGAAGATATTAATAAGTATTTTGAAAAAAATTTAACACCTAGACAAAAGGAACAAATTATTATTAAGTTATTAGAAGCACGCTATAGAAAAATACAGAGGGAACAAGAAAGATAGTCATATGTGTAACTAAGAAAAACGCAAAACAAAACTAGGACATGGGGGGGAAGTCTCTTTTTTTTGCCAAAAAACGTGACTATTTCTCCCCCTAAGAACCCCCTCTTTCTTACCAATTGGTAAAAAAAGATTACAAATTAATAGATATATTTGATTTACCATAATTTATTTATTATACTTATTATAGAAATGGAGGAGATTATTATGAAAAAGATATCAGTAGTATTAATTGCAATAACACTTTTGCTTAGTGGCTGTGGATCATCAAATTCTAAACAAGGTAAAAGTGCTGAATCTTTAAATGATAAGGTTACAGAGGCATCTGATGACTTAAAAAATGATAATGCAAACTCCTCTGAACAGACAGAACAAAAGAATGATGAGTCTAATCCAACAAATAATCATACTTCTAGTGATGAAAAGAAAACTAACGATAGTAATGATAAAGCTAGCTCAAATAAAAATATTCAAAGTGGTTCTTCTTCTAAAAGTGAAACTAGTAAAAGTAACGCAAACACTTCTACTAGTAGTTCTGATACGAATAGTAATGTGGTAACTAAGCCACAAGAGACACCTAGTACACCTACCCCACAAGAACCTACTAAACCACAAGAACCTACTAAACCACAAGAACCAAGTAAACCACAAGAACCTCCAAAAGAGGAAAAACCAATTGATTATAAAGTTGGTAATTGTGGAAAACTTTATGACAGTGAAGATGAGGCAAAACAACAGGCATTAATAGCAAAGAAAGAGTCAAGAAAAGACCCTGTAAAATATATTTCTAATTATCTTGTGTTTTCGGCAGGTGGGGATAAGTGGAGTATTGATTATGAGTATTCTTATTGGGAGTAAAAATAACAATTAAATAATTTTTAAAGGTGAAACAATACACAGTGTTTCATCTTTTTTTATGCAAAAATGGAGGAATAAAATGAAAACAAAAATTAAAGTATTTATTATAGGGATTATGTCATTATTGATGATAATTCCAACAATAGCACCAATACAAGCAGTATCCTATATAAGTGGAGTTAAAAAGCATGATACGTGGTATTTAGCAGACCCAAGTACTGGACGACGTCCCGACCGTGAGGGAGAGTTACTAGTCAATGGTGAAAGAGTATTTTGTATAGATGCCTTTACACAGTTTAAGTCTGGTGTAAGTATGGAAATGGTGGACTTTAGCAAAGCAGGTATTTCAAAAGAAATGGCGAAAGAACTATCATTGATTGCTTATTTTGGGACACAAGTCAATGGAAGAAAAACTGATGATTACTATGCTATTACTCAAGGGTTAATTTGGAAAACTTTACATGAATCTCAAGGATATACAGATTTGTGCTATGTTGAAACAAATACGAATCCAGACTATCCAACAACAGTGAGGCTATGGAATGAGATTTTAAATGATGTAGCAGAGTATAAAAAGACACCATCATTTATGAGTCAAACAGTGACTGTCAATGCGGGAGAAACAATTACATTGACAGATACCAACAATTCTTTAAGAAATATGATAGTTGAAGATAGTGGAGAGTTGGAGGTTTCTATTAGTGGGAATAATCAACTATTAATAACTGGTAACCCTAATGCAGATGATACTACTATTATTACTTTACAAAGAGATATTGATCCATCACAAGTAGGTACCAGTGTTGCATTTTATAATGGAAAAGATCAATCACTAGGAATGTTTAAGGTAGCTGACCCACTTGAAGTAAATTTGAGAGTTAAAGTAAATAAATTTGGAAAATTAGAACTCACAAAATTTAATGAGGATAAAAGTGCAACTGTTCCAAATACAACATTCAGAATAACAGGACCAAACGGTTTTAATGAAACACATACAACAGATGATAATGGTAAAATTTTACTTGATAAACTGTCATTAGGAAATTATGTTGCAACTGAAACATTATCAGCGAATGGATATTTAATTAATGTTAATGAATTTAATTTTACTGTCACTGCTAATCAAACAACAAATGTAGAGGTATCTAATAGAGAACCTCTAGCAAAACTAGTTCTTTCAAAAGAAGATAGTGAAACTGCTTTGGTTGCACAAGGTGATGCTACATTAGAGGGGGCAGTTTATGAATTAAAAGCAGGCGAAGATATATATAATAAATCAAAAAGTAAAAAATTCTATTCTAAAGGTGATGTTGTAGCAACAAGAACTACTGATAAAAGTGGTAAAATGGATGTTATTGACAACTTGCCTTTAGGGTACTATCAATTGTTTGAAAAAGAGGCAAGTAATGGATATTTGATTGATAAAACTATTCACCATATATATTTCACATATGAAGGACAAACGGTACAAAAGGTAGTTAAGTCAGTAGTATCAAAAGAGGTTGTTCAAAAACAAGCCTTCGAGATCATTAAAATTTCTTCTGATGGAAGTGTTGGCGAAACTGATACTTTGGAAAATGCAGAGTTTACTGTAAAATTAACAAATGATATTAGTAAAGTCGGTTGGGATAAAGCAAAGACGTATTGTGTTCTTAAAACTGATAAAAAGGGTTATGCTAAATCTATAGAATTACCTTGGGGTGCGTATACTGTTCGAGAAACTAAAACCCCCGAAAATCATGCTACAATTGAGGATTTTACAGTCATTGTTGATAAGGATAGTAGAAAACCTCAACAATGGCGTGTATTCAATGATGGCCCATTTAAAGCACTTGTACAAGCAATTAAAATAGACAAAGAAACTGGTAAAACAGTCTTACTCCCAAATACAAGTTTTAAGATTAAAAATCTTGATACTAATGAATACGTTGGAGAATGGGTATGGTTTCCAATACCCCATTATGTAGATACTTTTGTTACTGATGAAAGCGGAACAGTAACCACACCAAATACTCTAAAAAGTGGTAATTACCAATTGGAAGAGATAAAAGCCCCATTTAATTTTACAGTTGATGAAAATCCTATAAAATTCGTAATTTCTTCAAAAACTCCTTCTCAAATTGCCCCAGATGGAAAAACACCAATAATAACTGTAACAATGGCAAATGTTTCTGTAAAAGGAAAAATAAACGTTAAAAAAGTTGGGGAACAGTTAGTATCGGTAACTAAAGATGACCAAGGAAATATCAAGTTTAATTATAAAAAATTGGGAGTAAGTGGTACAGAATTTATTATAAAAGCATCTGATGATATTTATTCAGCAGACAATCAAGGAAATATTATATATCACAAAGATGATATAGTTGCTGAACTAACTACAATAAATGGATTGGCAGAAACAGTCGAACTCCCATTAGGAAAGTATAAGATTTATGAATCTATAGCAGGAGATAATTTTGTTTTGAATACGG
Organism: Coprobacillus sp.; assembly: GCA_036639875.1. Taxonomy (GTDB): domain Bacteria; phylum Bacillota_I; class Bacilli_A; order Erysipelotrichales; family Coprobacillaceae; genus JAVWHX01. Next base: position 10,973 of record JAVWHX010000013.1, on the reverse strand, counting down.
AAGTTAAAGAAGTAGAGTTAACCTATAAAGATCAAAATACATCTGTTGTTTTTGAGAATATAGAGTATGAAAACAAACGTCAAAAAGTAGATTTATCCTTATTAAAACTAGATGACCAAAACAACTTACCATTAGCAGGAGCAACAATTGGACTATATGCTAAAGAGGATATTATGAGTTATGATAATAAAGTCTTGATAAGTGCAGGTGAACTTATTGAAACATCAATCAGTGATGAAAAGGGTATAGTTACTTTTAAAGCTGATTTACCATTATGTTTATTAGAGATGAAAGAAATAGAATCGCCATTTAGCTATGAGTTATCAAATGAGGTCATTGAAGTAGATGCAACTTATCAAGACCAAGATATGGAAAGTATTAAACTTGAATATAAACTAATTAACAAACTTCAATATGGAAAAGTGGTAATTCATAAGTCTGATTTAGATACTAAAGAGAAATTAGCTAATATTGAGTTTACTATTTCTACCGATAAAGATTTTAAAAATACTAGAAGTGTTTTAACGAATAAAGATGGTGTTGCGGAGTTTGATAAATTAATGTTAGGTAAATATTTTATTAAAGAGTCTCCAGTTAATGGCTATGTAACTAATGACACCATTTATGAAGTAGAAATAAAACATGATAAAGATGAAATTACCATTAACATTGAAAACAAACCAGTTGAAGTAGAATTTTTAAAGGTAGATTCAAATAGTAAAAATCTAGTTGGTGCAAAATTACAAATCATTGATAAATTGACAAATAAAGTTATTGAGGAATGGACAACAACTGGTGAATCGCATAAGGTTAAATATCTTATTGAAGAAAAAGAATATATACTAAAAGAGATTACTGCTCCCGAAAATTATGAATTAGCTGAAGATATTATATTTAAAGCAAAGGATGGAGCAAAAATTATTATGGAGGATAAACTAATTGAGATTCCCAAAATAGAAAATAAAGAGATAGTACTTCCTAATACTAGTGACAATATGGCAATTGGAATTTGGATGTGTTTAATAGGTATTTCAATATGTGCTTTAGGTTTCATGACTAGAAAGAAAAAGAATAATGAGAATAAATATAAATGATTTTATATTTATTCTTTTTCTTATGTTAAAGCAAAGGAGAAAAATAGTGAAAAAGACAAGAAGATTAGATAGTACTAGTAAGATTAAATGTATTATTAATCCTAAACATGATTTTATTTTGGTAAAGCAATTAGCAGATACAAGAGAATACATCATAGGAGTAACAGATAATTATAATTTAAACATTCACTATATTTATGGAAAGCCTATGGATGAGAAAATGTATGCCATGTTTTTAAATGGATATTTTGAGAATAATAATATTTTATTATCACAACTTATTGGAATTAATCACTTGTTATTAGGATATCAAATTATATCAAAGAGAATTATTTATAGTGTAATTGTTTTCAATGAAAATTCTGAAAAAAAGGTTTACACTCAATTATATAATCAATTAGATTCAGCAAAAAATGATTTTAGGAGAATGCTTTATGATTTGAGTCTTACTTATTATAAAGAAGTAGAAGAGGGTATAAACGAAACACTGGATTACTTTATTAACTTTATAATGGAAGATTTGTAATAGTGTATAGAGTTGAAATCAATTATTAGGAGAAAAATATGGACGATAAAAATGAAATAATGGATGGGTATAAAATTTTTAAAGAGGCAATTTATAGTGGTGTAAAGTTTTTTGTTGCACAAACAGTTTTGTGTGGTGATATACCACTTTATGCAGCAGGTTATTATGATATTTATGGAACTAAAGAGTATGTTTTTGAAAAGGTAGATGTTGATTTAGATGAAGCTAATCTTTGTTTTCATCTTTCTATTGCTAATATAATAATTGAAGGTATAAAGATGAATCGTAAAAAAGAAATACGCAAAGATACACTCACAGTGTGTCAGTGTCATTCTAGATTTGAATATGAGTCATTAAAAGGAAAGGTAATTGCTATTGATCCATTCAAACTGCCTAAAGAACATCAAAGAATTAATAACCAAATATTTTTCGCTATAGGTGGGGGTGGATGTAATATGAACTGGCTAGGTCAAAAAATAAATGCAATAAATCTCTTCGATGGTACAAAAACACAACTTAAGCGAACTGATGTGTATGGTGTTGTAAGAGAAGAATATATCCCATCGTGGGCAAATAAGAAATTAGAAGAATTAAACTACGGTAAAAAGAAAAAAAGCAAAGGAGTTGAACGTTAATGCTGAGGGCAGTTGTTGAAATAAATGAACGTAAAGCGTATATTGATTTTAATGGTTCTTGGGATAAAATTCATAATTCACTTTCCAGAATTGGACTACAAAAACCTATGATGGAAATTTGCTTAAATGATCCAAATATAAAATTTCATGTAACAAAAACTTCTGGGACAATTTATGATAGTATAAGTAATCTAATTACTCATAATGATACAATGTTTTATATTTATAAAGCATGTATGATTGCGCAAATTGCTTTAAAAGACAGTGACTTGTTGGGTTACCTACAGAATAAGTTAGATACGAATGAAATTGATCGTTTATCAAAATTCGATATGTATCATCAGTTGTTTAACTATCATAAGAACATGGCAACTGAAAAAGTAGAGTGGGATTATAATGCTAGTAACCAAGACTATCAATTATTGAAATTATTCAACAAACCAGTTTTATTCACATCATCTAGAATTGATAAAACAACTCTGCCAAAGGGATTATATCTTTATGAGGTTCGACATGATGACGACCAAAGAGGAGTAATGGCAACTTTAAGAAATAGAATTATTGTTAATTTTTGGGGAACTATCTTATCTACTAAAAAAATACCACTAGATAAATACGGTAGTCGAATAATTGATGAAGAAAAGAATGTTGTTTTTTCTAGTGTTAATATGAAATTAGAAGAATATATAAATAAGTTCCCACTTCAAAAAGATAAAGTGAGGTGATAACAATTGAGCAATAAATATGAAACGATAAATCAAATATTGAAAGAGCATACTTTAGAAGTTGCTGAGTCACCCACCAATTGGTGTTCTTTTTTAGATATGATAAGTTATCTTTTTAAATTTACTTTTGATAATCAAATTCTTATTCATGCACAAAGACCAAGTGCTATTGCTTGTGCTGATTTTGATACATGGAATCAAAAGATGCATAGATGGATAAAAAATGGTTCAAAAGGAATTGCATTGATTGATGAAAATGAAGTCGGGTTACGATATGTTTTTGATATTACAGATACAATATCTAAAAATAATAGACCATTGTATATATGGACTATTCAAGAAGAAAACTACAATGAAATTATTGATATATTAGAAAATCAATATGGTGAATTAGAACATTCCTCTGATTTTGGTGAGTCTCTTTTAGAAATAGCAGTTAAAGTTACAGAGGATAATATAGATGATTATAAAACCTCTTTATTGCGGTATCATGAAAATAGTGCTTTAGATGGTTTGGATGATTTGGAAATTGAAAATGATTATAGAAAACTTTTACATTCTAGTGTTAGTTATTGTCTATTAAAACGTTGTGGATTAGAACCAATGAATTATTTGGTTGAGGAGGATTTTTATCCTATATATAAATTCAATACAATAGAAGTTGTTGCACAATTGGGCAATGCACAAAGAGACATATATGATATGGTCATACGGGATATTGCAAAAGAAGCTCGTGAGATTTCAATTCGCACAGTTGAAAAAACAAAAAAAGTAAGCGACAATATAATTATAAATAATGGAGGTATAAAAAAATATGAAAAAAGTATCATACAGTCCAGTGGGGGATTACCAAATGCCGAATTTGAAGATGCAACCAATTTTGAACAGCAAGTACGCACGAATGAGGTTGAAGTATCTCAAGGAGAACCATCAAGGTCACCTATTCTCATTGAAAGCCAACAACCAATTAAACCAACACCTTCAAGAAATCGAGACGCAAGCAACAGTGATGTTGGAAACATTGGTGGACCAATTACTATTGAAATTCCCGTCTCCGAGCAAAGAGACAAATCAGTTGGAATGGGTACAACATATGAACAATCTCAAACAGATAGCAGAAGAGACAGTAATCAAGGAGATTATTTACAATTAGATTTAGAATTAGGTGGAACTGACATTGTTAAAAACAATACAGTTCCACCTTTTGATTTATCTGAACTTCCTCCAATATTGCGAGAAGAAGTTGCTTTAAAACATAAGAAAGCAGAAGTTATTGATTTCTTCAAAAATCATCTTGACAATGAGGAACGTACAAATTTCATAGATAGTTGTTATGATGAAACTTTTGTAGAAACGTTTAAAGATTCAACAACTTATGATTTCACACGATTAGGGTATCATCGAGAAAATAATGGTTTAGAGGTCTATCGAGGTAGTTATACTAAAAGACAGACTTCTTCGTTTTTAACCTTTGATATTATTCAAAAAGAAATTTCAAAATTAATAGATAAAAATGAATATTTATTAAGCCCATCAGAACAATTAAGTGATGTGCAATGGGCGTATAATTCAAAGATTATAAATAGCAGTATATTAAGAGAAGTCTTTTCTTATAATGATTCTTTACTAGTATCAGCGCCAGAAGTTATTAGTTATTTTAAAGAACATGATAATCAATTAGAAAATCAAATTAATTATCTAAAAGAAATCTATAATAATGATGCTACCGATTTGGTGGTTGATGGAGTGCCCATAGGATATGAAAAAACTGATAAAGGACTTCTAGTCTATATAGGTACGTCAACTGAGAGAGAAGAAGAAATATTATATGTGTGGCAAATAGTAGCTAGAGATATAGAGGGATTAATTGTATCAAGGTATTATGAACCTAACGTACAAATTCCTACGGTAGAGGAACAAAAAAATGCAGTATATGAAAATCTTGACTCTTTTAAAAAAGGGTTGTTTTTTAGTCAAGAGGAAATAGATAAAGTTCTTATTCGTGGCAGTAGCTTTTACAACGGAAAATATAGAATTTATGAGCAACTTAGTAAGAGTGTCACACAAGCAGAAAATATCAAATTTTTAAAAAAGGAATATGGTGAAGGTGGCTCTCATCCTGCATATGGCTGGATAGCAGAAGAGCATAGTTCAAAAGGTATTAGAATTACTAAGGGTGGAATTAGTAATAAAGATGTTGATGTAAAATTGCAATGGAAACAAGTAATTAAAAGAATTAAAGAACTTATTTCTTTAGACAAATACCTTACTCAAGAAGAAAAAGAACATTATCCTATTTATCTTGAAGAAAAAATAAAAGAAGAACTTGAACAAGAACGTAAAGAAAAAAACAAAAACCACCAGTTGGAAGAAAAAGAACAACAAACAACTAAAAAGCATTACGTTTATGAAGTTGGAGATATTGTCTATTTTGGCAGTAAAGAATATGAAATTATAGATACTTTAGACAACATAGAGGTAAGAGATAAAAATTCCCCACTATTTACAGAAACTTATACAGAAAATGAATTCATTAATAAATTAAAAGTTAATCCGTCTAACGATTTTTTATTGAAAGAATATGAAGAACTAGAACTAAGCAATAATCAAGTTTCGTCTGACCAAGAATTATATGCACAATATCTTCCTATATTTGTAGACAAAGTTAAAAAGAGTTCTATTTATCCAAATCTAATAGATCGTGATACAGATATACAAGAGGCTGAAAGTTATATACGTTCAGAAATGATTGATGTTATGAATCACTATGCGTCAACAAATAAAGATATTTATGATGTCTTTACAACCAATACCTCTTTTCGAGATTTAATGATAAATGATATTATTGAACAAACCTATCAAGATATCACTTTTAATGGTAATCACTCTAATGAATTAAAGAACAATGTGACACCTATTCATCAAGAGCTATATATGTTACTAGAAGAAATCTCTAAACATATTATTGAAGATAAATCTTGTTTACAAACCTTATCAAGTGGTCGAAATGATGAACTCTTAATGGTAACTAATCATAATTATCCCGAAAATGAAATAGAAATGTTTCATTATTCATCAGTTAATGAACTTCTACCTAGTGATCCATTAATGAAATTGGAAATTAATCGAGATTTAAAGACACTTAAACCAATATACTATGAACATAGTTTTCCACCTTTAATATTTAGCTTAAAAGAAAATCATGGTCTATTGTCTGATGAACAAGTTGAAGAAGAATTAAATAATTATGCAAAATCATGGCTAAAAAATATTATCAATAAAAATTACAAATTAAAGTATGAACAATATTTTAAAGATGAAAATCACAGTGGATATTATGATATAGAGATTGACATAGACACTAATACAGTATACAGTCGAATGCCGTATCTTGAGTTGCTTGAATATAGTAAAAATAATCATTTACAATTGTCAAAATCTTGTGAAGATAGAAATGAATATAGTGCCCTTGAAAATATACTTGCAGAATTAAAGATAGAAGATATTTATTTAGATTACAATGATGAAGGTCAAATAATTGCAAAAGATAATGACAATACATGGGTAGGTCAAGAACTTTATGATTTTTTACTTGATGAAGCAATTGTTTATGAAGGAAATAAGCCAGTTGGTGTTAATGAAGATGATTTTAAAATACTTTGTGAACTTGCTAATAGACAGACTCCTATAGAGAAAATAGATATTGTAAAGAATAATTATATAATTACAGAAGAATTTTTAGGTAAAGGGACTCCTAAAGAGCGATATAGAAATAACATTGCAGCTATTAAGTTGCTTTTTTTATTGGAACAAGAAAATAGACTAGCTACACAAGATGAACAACAAGTATTAGCCAATTTTGTGGGTTGGGGAGGTTTGCCAGATGTCTTTGATTCTTCAAAAAGTAATTGGAGTAATGAATACCATGAGTTAAAAGAATTATTAAATGATGACGATTATAAAAATGCTAGAGCTTCTACATTAACGGCTTTCTATACACCACCCACTGTTATTGAAAGTATGTACAACGTATTAGAGAACTTGGGGTTTAGATATGGCAATATTTTAGAGCCTTCTTGTGGAACTGGTAATTTCATAGGAATGTTACCAAGTCATCTAAAAGATTCAAAGTTTTATGGTGTAGAAATTGATAAGATAACAGGTCATATTGCCAAACAGTTGTATCAAGAATCGGTTATCGAGATTGATGGTTATGAAAACACAAAGTTTTCTGATAGTTTTTTTGATGTTGCAATTAGTAATGTTCCGTTTGGGCAATTTAAGGTATTAGATAAACGCTATGATAAATTAAATCTTAATATTCATGACTACTACTTTGCTAAGACAATTGATAAAGTTCGCCCAGGAGGAATAATTGCTTTTGTCACTTCAAGGTACACTTTAGATAAAAGAAGTAGCACAGTTAGAAAATATATCAATGAACGTGCTGAATTTTTAGGAGCAATTAGACTTCCAAATAATGCTTTTGAAGATAGTGCAGGAACGAAAGTTGTATCTGATATTATTTATCTTAAAAAGCGAGATAAGCCAATTATCATAGAGAATGATTGGGTTTATACAACTGAGGATAAAGACGGCAATGTAATGAATAATTATTTTGTTGAGAACCCTAATATGGTTCTTGGCCATATTGAAAAATCTCGAAATATGTATGGACGTGAAGACTTAACAGTAGTACCATTTGAAAACGTTCCACTCAAAGATTCTTTAGCAGAGGCAAGTCAATATATTAAAGGTACAATTGATGAGAAAGTAATTTTCGATGAAGATATTGATGATACAGAAGATATAGAGACTATTCCTGCAGATCCAACAATTAGAAATTATAGTTATGCAATTGTCGATGATGATATCTACTTCAGAGAAAATAGTGTGATGGTAAAGATTAAAACCTCTCAAACTGCTAAACATAGAATTGCCGGAATGATTGCTATTAGAGAGAGTATACGTAGTTTAATTGAATATCAAACAGAAGATTATAGTGAAACCATTATCGAGAATGAGCAAAAGAACCTTAATCAACTCTATGATGATTTTAATAAAGTGTATGGGTTAATTAATAGCCGAGCAAACAGTGTTGCTTTTAGAGACGATAGTTCTTACTATCTTCTATGCTCTTTAGAAAATCTAAATGATGATGGAACTTTAAAAAGTAAAGCTGACATATTTCATAAAAGAACAATCCGAAAAAAAGTCGAAGTAACGCATGTTGACACAAGTAGTGAAGCCTTATTATTATCATTAACTGAACGAGGGTACGTTGATTTAGATTATATGGGGGAAATATCTAAAAAGGATAGAACAACTCTTATAAGTGATTTAGAGGGGGTTATATATAAAGTACCTAATGTATTAAATGAAGATGAAAGTGAAGCTTATATAACTGCAGATGAATATCTAAGTGGCAATATAAGAGAAAAAATTGAAATAGCAAGATTGTCAGCAAAAATCGATCCATATTTTGAAACACATGTACAAGCATTGCAGAAAGCATTACCAAAAGATTTAACAGCTAGTGAAATCGAAGTTCGTATAGGAGCAACTTGGATAACTCCAAATTATTATGAAGATTTTATGGACTCTATTTTGGGAATGGATTACTATGCAAAAGATAAAATTCATATTTTTTATTCAAGTGCTAGTGGTACTTGGAATATATCAAATAAAAGTTATGATAGAGGTAATATCAAAGCTGAAAAAACGTATGGAACAAATCGAGCAAATGCATATCGTTTGCTTGAAGATTGCCTTAATTTAAAAAGCACAAAAATTTTTGATACTGAATATGATGACGATGGAAAAAAGAAAAGTGTTTTAAATGTAAAAGAAACAATGATTGCTCAACAAAAACAAGAGACAATTAAGGAAGCCTTTCAAGAATGGATTTGGGATGATTTTGATAGACGTGATAAACTCACAAAAATATATAACAATAAATTTAATGCTATAAGAGGACGTGAATATGATGGAACACATTTAACATTTCCAAACATGAATCCCGAATTAACATTACGAAAACATCAAAAAGATGCAGTTGCTCGTATATTGTATGGTGATAATGTTCTCTTGGCTCATGTGGTTGGAGCAGGTAAAACATTTACTATGGTTAGTGCGTGTATGGAATTAAGAAGATTGAATATGTGTCAAAAGCCATTGTTTGTAGTTCCAAATCACTTGGTTGAGCAATGGGCTAGTGAGTTTCTTCAGTTATATCCAATGGCAAATATTCTTGTCACAACAAAGAGAGATTTTGAAAAAAGTAGAAGAAAGAAATTTTGCTCAAGGATTGCTACTGGGGAGTTCGATGCAATCATTATGGGTCATAGCCAATTTGAAAAATTACCAATGTCGATAGAAAGGCAATGTAGAATGATCGAAAATCAAATTGAGTCTATTACAATGGGAATACAAGAGTTAAAAAGTCAAAATGGAGAAAGATATTCTATTAAGCAATTAGAGAAAACGAAAAAAACATTACTAACTCGATTAGAAAAACTGAATAATTATGATAGAAAAGATGATGTTATTAATTTTGAAGAATTAGGTATAGACAGACTTTTTGTTGATGAAAGTCATTTCTATAAGAATTTATTTCTCTATACAAAGATGAGAAATGTGGCAGGAATTGGACAATCAGATGCACAGAAATCAAGTGATATGTTTATGAAATGCCAATATATAGATGAAATTACTGGAGGTAAAGGTATAGTCTTTGCAACTGGAACACCAATTAGCAACACAATGGCAGAAATGTATACTATCCAAAGGTATTTACAATACAATACACTTCAAAAAATGGGATTAGAGCATTTTGATTCTTGGGCAAGTACATTTGGTGAAACAACTACAGCTTTAGAATTAGCACCAGAGGGTACGGGCTACAGAATGAAAACTCGATTTTCAAAGTTCTATAATTTGCCCGAACTAATTAATTTGTTTAAAGAAACTGCTGATATTAAAACAGCCGATATGCTTGACTTACCCACGCCTCATGCTCATTATCATAATGTTGCAGTAAAACCCTCTGAAATGCAAAAAACCATACTAGAGAGCCTTGCAGAGCGTGCTGATGCTGTACGCAAACGTAAAGTAGAACCACATGAAGACAACATGTTAAAAATCACAAATGATGGAAGAAAACTTGCATTGGATCAAAGACTTATTAATCCGTTATTGAACGATTTTGAGGGCAGTAAAGTAAATGCGTGTATCAAGAATGTATTGCAAATATATAGAGATGGAAGAAAAGATAAAGAAACACAACTTATTTTTTGTGATATGTCTACTCCTAATAGTGAGACATTTAATGTTTATGATGATATAAAGAAAAAATTGATTACAAATAATATTCCAGAAGAGGAGATAGCATTTATTCATAATGCAAAAAGTGATATAAGTAAGAAAGAATTATTTGCAAAAGTACGAAGTGGTAAAGTAAGAATCTTGCTAGGTAGCACCCAAAAAATGGGAGCAGGAACAAACGTTCAAACTTTATTATCCGCTAATCATGACCTAGATTGTCCGTGGAAGCCGAGTGATGTAGGACGGATTTTGCGGACATTCAAAATAAAAAAGAATGTGGAGGTAACAGACAATGGCAAAATCATTATTTGAGGAACTGGGCGGCAAATACGAAAGGCAAGGGGATTATTTGATACCGTGCTTAACTGTACCCGCCGAAGAAGAACAGGCAATAGGCATCTGGGGGCAACGGCATTTAGATTATCTAAAACAGTACCGTAAAGTTACATACACCAATCTTCTTACAAGCGGCAGGCTAAACGCCTACCTTGCCGACATCAACAGACAGGCACAGGAACGCTTTGAAAGGCTCATAGAGGGTATGAAACAGGCACAGGGCATAACGGAACAGCTAAAGGCAGAAAACGCCTTAGAATGGACAAGATGCCTCAATAACATAAGGGCTTGTGCGAGGGAGATTGTGGAAAAGGAAATTATTTTTGCATAAACA
>JAVWHX010000012.1:0-39343 GCA_036639875.1 Coprobacillus sp. | reverse complement strand
TGCTCCTTTACTTATTAAAGAAGCAAAGAAATCTAACAAGAAAATTATTTATCACGCGCATAGTACAAAAGAGGATTTTAGAGGATCATTTATTGGTTCTGATCATTTGGCTCCACTTTATCAAAAGTGGCTTATTTCTTTATATAGTCAAGCTGATATGATTATTACTCCAACTCCCTATTCAAAAAAATTACTTGAATCATATGGATTAAAACAAAAAATTTATGCAATCTCTAATGGGATTTGTTTAGAAGATTTCAACCCTACACAAGAACAAGTACAAAAGTTTAAAGACTATTTTCATTTAACTGATGAAAAAGTTATTATGTCAGTTGGATGGTTATTTGAAAGAAAAGGATTTGATACTTTTTGTGAAGTTGCTTCTGCACTACCTCATTATAAATTTATATGGTTTGGAGATATTAATTTATCTGCACCAACTATGAAAATAAGAAAGTTAATTAAGAATCCTCCTGAAAATGTTATTTTGCCTGGATATGTTAGTGGTGATGTCATTAAGGGAGCATATGGTGGGGCAGATGTTTTCTTCTTCCCTTCACGTGAGGAGACAGAAGGAATTGTTGTATTAGAAGCATTAGCTGCAAAACGTAATATTGTTTTACGTGATATTCCTGTATATGATGAATGGTTAGTAGACAAGAAGCATGTTTATAAAGGTAAGACTAATGATGACTTTATAGGAATTATTAATAATATTATTTACAAGAATATACCCTCTTTAGTTGATGAAGGTTATAAAGTTGCATCTGAAAGAGAACTGTCTATTATAGGAAAGGAACTTTTAGAAGTTTATAATGATGTTATGAACATTAAAGGAATGTAAATATGAAGAATAAGAAGTATTTATTGAATATATTGATTATCTTGTTAATAGGAGGAACATCAATATATTTATCTATTGGGAATCAATTCGATAAGGTTATTGATGCATTTGCACATGCACAAGTACAATGGATTGTTGTTATGGCAATTATAATGCTTTTGTATTATATTGTTGATGCATTATCATTGTGGTACTTTGGAAAAGCATATAAAAAAGATTTCTCATATAAACAATCATTTATTAATGCAATAAGTGGTACATTCTTTAATGGTATTACTCCTTTTGCAAGTGGTGGACAGTTTGCGCAAGTTTATATTTTTAATAAACAAGGGATTTCTCCTACTAATTCATCAAGTATCTTATTAATGTGTTTTATTTGTTATCAAAGTATATTGGTGTTGTATACAGGTATTGTTGTCTTCTTTAAATTTGATTATTTTATGACTGAAGGTGCTGGTGTTTTTGGTTTAGCAATGCTCGGATTTTTTATTAATTTTGTTGTTATAATTGGTTTGTTTGGTGGTGCGAAGTCAAAGAAACTACAAAACTTCTTAACTCATACTATTCTTAAATTGCTTTGTAAGATAAGAATTATTAAAGATTATGAAATGACTTGTGCAAAGATTGAACAATACCTTAGTGATTTTAGAGAACAACTAAAGTTCCTTCAAAAAAATAAGCCAGTTCTTGTTAAATCTTGTTTATGTAATTTTATAAAGTTAACAATTATTTATAGTATGCCTTTCTTTGCTGCTAAGGCATTGAATATATCTGTATCATGGTTTGATTTTCTTGATTTCTTAGGACTATGCTCGTTTATATATTTAATTAATGCATTTTTACCTATCCCTGGAGCTAGTGGAGGTAGTGAAGGTGTTTATGTTTTATTATTTGGCTTTTTAGGTCCAGTAGCGACTTCCTCTTCTTTATTCTTATGGAGGTTTATGTCTTATTATTTAGGACTTATTATAGGTGGTTTGGTATTTTCTTTAGATAAGGAAATCAACAGTTCAAGATTGGAGTGATTAGATGAATATTGCTTTATTTAGTGATACATATTTACCAGATATTAATGGTGTTGCAACGTCTACACATATATTAAGATGTGAACTAACAAAGCACGGACATAATGTTTTAGTAGTGACAACTATGCTACCTCATGATAGTGATTATCAAGATGAGGATGATATGGTTTTAAGGTTACCTGGGATTGACTTGAAAAAGTTATATGGGTATCGAGCTGCCAATATATATTCTTTTAAAGGTATGCGTGAGTTAAAGGAATTTGAGGTAGATATTATTCATATTCAAACAGAATTTGGAGTTGGTATTTTTGGTAAGATTGCGGGTGAAATATTAAACGTTCCAGTATGTTATACTTATCATACAATGTGGGCTGATTACTCTCATTATTTTGCACCAACTTCTTTAAAGGCAGTTGATCAAGCTGCTAAGACAATTTTAGAAAAGGTTTCTAAAATATATGGTGATAGTTGTTCAGAATTAATTGTTCCATCAAAAAAGACAGCTGATGCTTTAAAAGAGTATGGTATTTCAAAGCCAATTAATGTTGTTGGAACAGGTTTACAACTTGAACACTTTGCTAGAGAAAATATGAATATTGAAATTGTTAATGAAATAAGAGAAACATATAACTTAAAAGATAAGTTTGTAGTTATATTTTTAGGGCGTATTGCTCCAGAAAAAAGTATTGAGTTATTGATTGATGCGATGGAAGATATCACAAAAGTAAACAATAATATTGTTTTACTTGTTGTTGGTGGTGGACCTCAATTAGATGAATTAATAAATACAACTAAACACAAAGGTTTATCAAATTGTATTTATTTCACAGGGCCTAAGGAAGCAAATTTAGTACCATCATTTTATCATGCTTCATCTTTATTTGTTTCAGCTTCTTTAACTGAAACACAAGGATTAACATTTATTGAAGCTATGGCAAGTGGGATTCCTGCTTTAGCTAGATATGATAAAAATTTAGATGGTGTTATTACAAATGGAAGAAATGGTTATTTCTTTGAAGATAAAGATGATTTAGTTAAAAGAATATTAGAGTTAGAGAAAACAACATTAGATGATTTATCAAAAAATGCAACTGAAGATGCAATGCAATACAGTAGTGAAGTTTTTTATAAGAAAATTATGAATGTTTATCAAAAAGCATTATCTAAACATCACTATTGTTATAAGGTTGATTCAATAACATTAGAAAAAGGTCAAGAATATCAAGTATCTTTTAGGTTTGATAATCATCAAGTTATAATTCAATTATCAAAACATGTTATTGAAAGATATGGTCTTAGTGTTGGACAAGTTGTAGATCGTGAAGAGTTAGATGCTTTAAAGGATCAAGAACAAGTTTCTAAAGCATATTATTTAGCTTTGAAGTATTTAACTTACAAAGATTATACGTATGCTAAAATGTTTAAGAAATTAGCTGATAAAGGTGATTTTGATGATATTCAAATAGAAATGACAATGGATATATTAGTACAAAAGAATCTTATTGATGATGCAGAATATACTAAAAATTATTTTCAGCGTTCTAGTCGTTTAGGAATTGGGATTAATAAAATTATATATAATTTAAAGAATCAGGGTATATCACCATTTGTAATTGATGAATATCTAAATGAATATTCTAAAGATTTAGAATATGATAAAGCTTTGGAAATTGTTCAAAAGTTATATAATGAAAATACTACAAAACCTCAATATGCACTTATTCAAAACATCAAAAGCAAGTTATTTAATAAAGGGTTTTCGCAAGATATTGTAGAAAGAGCAATTGGTGATTTTGATTTTATATTTCCTGAAGAACATACAAAGAAGTTATTAACAAAAGAATACCAACGTGTTTATACTCGATATAAAAATCGTTATGATTCTCATATTCTTAAAAGCAAGATTATTACTTTCTTAGTTCAAAAAGGATATGAATATGATGATGTTATTGAAATAATAGGCGAATTATGGGAGGAATCAAATGATTAAAATAAAAGATATGAAGTGTGGAGATGATAATGTAGAGTTTACTGCTATGATCTCATATGTAACAATTGGTAAAACAAATGGTGCTAATAAATCAAATTATCTAAGTATTGTTTTTCAAGATGATACAGGAAATATTGATGCTAAATTGTGGAATGCTACTAAAGAACATATAGAACAATTGGTAGTAGGGGCAGTCGTTAGAGGAACTGGTGACATTATTAAATATAGTGATGATCGTCAAATGAAAGTTGTGAGTATTGATAATGTTAATTTACAAGAATCACAACAAGTTCAATTTTTACCTAAGGCACCGATGGATGAAGATAAAATGGTTAAAGAAATTATGGGATATATTAAAAAGATAGGGAACATGAAACTATATACGCTTACTAAACATTTATTTGAAGCAAATGTTGAAAAACTAAAAATTTATCCTGCTGCAAGTAAGAATCATCATGAATATGTTTCTGGTTTAGCGTATCATACTTTAAGTATGTTGAAGATTGCTGAATCATTATTAAATATTTATCCTCAATTAAATGCTAATCTTGTATATGCAGGTATTGTACTACATGATTTAGGAAAAACGGTTGAATTAAGTGGACCAGTTGTTCCTACATATACTTTAGAAGGAAAACTATTAGGACATATTTCTATTGCTCAATCAATGATTAATGAGGCTGCGAAAGAACTTAACATTGAAGGTGAGGAAGTTATATTGCTGCAACATATGATATTATCTCATCATGGAAAAAATGAGTTTGGATCACCAGTGTTACCACAAATTCAAGAAGCAGAAATTGTTTATTTTATTGATAATATTGATGCAAGAATGAATATGTTTGATAAAGCATTAGATCAAGTTGATTATGGTGATTATTCAAAGCGTATATTTGCTTTAGAAAATAGAATGATATATAAACCAAAGATGTATGAAGACTAACCGTTGTTAGTCTTTTTATTTTATAATAAAAAAGGAACTATTGTTCCTTTAGGGTTTGATAAATATTATCTAAATCAACATCTTTAGATCTATCAGTATAATGTATTTGAATTCCTTCATCTTCTTGATATCTAGGAATCAAATGAATATGAAAATGATGTACAGTTTGGCCAGCAACTTCATTCATATTTGAAATCATATTCATTCCTTTAGCATTTGTTTTCTTTACAAGCTTATTTGCAGTGTTTTGAGCTATTTTTATAATGTGTGCAAGAATATCAGGGTCAGTATCTAAAAAACTATTAGAATGCTTCTTTGGGATGATAAGTGTGTGTCCATCGGTTGTTTGGCTTAAATCTAAAAAAGCCATACATATTTCATCTTCATAAATAATCTTTCCTGGTATCTCATGATTAGCTATCTTACAAAAAATACAATTATCCATATTTATAACCTCCATTTATATATATTTATTTTACACGAAAAAAAAGATAAGGGAAACCCCTTATCCTATATAATCCTTATTTAATTCTTGAATTTCATTTTTTAATTTAGAATCATTAACAGTAAAGTTATATTTCTTTAAATAATAAACTTCAGTTTCTGTTTTTAATGAACTATCAGAAGATAATGCTTTTTCTAAAGCATCTTTATCTTTATGATCAGTATTATACATATACAATACTGCGTATTTCTCATCACTTAATTTAATAGCAGTAGAATAAACACCATCAGCCTTTACTGCAATTAAATCTTTTAAAGCAGTTTTTAGATTGTCATCTAAAGTAGAATTTTTAGTTACAGTACCTGCATCTTCTGCATTTGTACCATACTCTTTCATTTTTTTATCAAAATCTTCTTCACTCTTCACTTCTTTAATAAGTGTTAAAGCTGTTGATTCCTTATCAACAAGAATTTTCTTAAAACTACATACTTGATAATCAGTTAATAACTTATCAAAATTATCTTCAATATATTTATTTCTTAATAACTCTTGTTTTGCATCAGGAATAAGTGCTTCGTTAATATAATCTTCTTTAGAATTATATCCTAAATATTTAGCATATTTTTCTAAATCTCCATCAGCATAATCAGAATAAGTTTTTTCTCTTTCTTTTACTAACTTATCTAATTCCTCTTGGTTATTCACTTCTTTGTCAGCAATTGCCTCTAAAGTCTTGCTTAATATATTTTCGCTTCCATATTTCTTTAGTAAACTTTCAAAATAACCTTGTTTTGTAACGTTAATACCACTTCCACTTACAAGAACATCATCAGCATCACTTAATTTAACATCATATCCAGATGCTGAAGAACAACCAACAAGAAGTCCACCACAAAGTATAAGCATTAATAATTTTTTCATTATGAATTACCTCCCCTTGCTTCTTCTCTTTCCTTTAAAGCATCCTCAACAAATTGCTTGATTTGTTTTTCAGTATCTTCATTACCATATTTTAATTCATAAGTATTAAAAACTAAGAAATGAATATAAGTATCATAAACAAGTAATGGAGAATCAATATCAACAGCATTTAATTCTTTTTTGATATCTTCTTTTTTATTACTACTTGCATATAAGAAATAATATCCGTCTTCTCCTTTAATTTGTTCAGATCTTGAACCAACTTTTAAAGAAGTTGTAGCTTTTTCAACAGCTTCACCATAAGTATCAGTTAATCCAGAAGTAGAGTCAACAATTCCTAAACTTCCTTTTTTACTTTTTGTAGCATCATCATCTGAATATTGAGAAGCTATTTCTTCAAAACTTTTATCAGTTTTTAATAAAGAAGTTACTTCTTCTAATTTGGCTTTTTCATCAGTAGTTACATTGTTCATATCTGCAACGTTTACTTTAATAATACTCATGTATTTAGGATTTTCTTTTTTGTAATAATCTTCAAATACAGTATCAAAATTATCTTTTACATACTTTTTAATAAATTCTGAATATTGTAAAGAGAAAACAAGTGATTCTTCATATGCTTCAATACTATCATATCCACTAGATGCAAGAGCACTTTCAAGTTTTGCATCTGCTTCATCAGAATATTGACTCTTATAATTAGCTTTAATGTTTTTTACTATTTCAGCAGCGTTTTCCTTCATTTCAGAAGTGATTGGGAAATTAGCTTTTACCAATTCATCAAGTACATAACTAAATAAAGCATTTTTTCCAGTAGATGTAGATGTCATGTTTTTATAGATATCATCTGCTAGAATATCTTTTCCATCAATTGATGATACAATATATTTACCATCATTGTTCTTGACTGTGCTCGTATTAGAACACCCACTTAAAACTAGTAAACTCGCGAGTGCAAGTCCCATAAGTTGCTTTTGTTTCATATAAACCTCCTTGATTTAAACACTATAATTATACACTAAATCAATTATTTTTCAACTTAACTAGGCTATAACACAAAATTTACTGACATTTTACCATATTATATATTGTGCATACGAGGAGGAGTTTAAAATGAATGAAGAAAAAAGAGGTTGTTGTGAAATAACAATCACTTTATTTATCTTACTGATATTGATTTGTTTTATATCTATTTAATATAAAGGAGGGAATTATATGTTAGCACATCAAGGGTCTTTTACTTTAATTCTTGTATTATTCATCTTATTGGTTATCATTTGTGGCATTTGTTAGTATTGAAACTCTATAGAATTCTATAGAGTTTTTTGTTTGATAATGATATTTTTATGTTCATAATAGAAAAGATAAAATTATTATCGTATAACTTGTCTTTATTATTAATTTTCAGTAAAATATATCTTCGAAAGGGGCGTTAATATGTCAACTTTAATAATTAAAGACCTTCATGTAGAGGTCGCAGAAAAAGAAATTTTAAAAGGTGTGAATTTAGAAATTAAAACTGGTGAAATTCACGCAATTATGGGACCAAATGGAAATGGAAAATCAACTTTACTATCAGCCATTATGGGACATCCTAAATATACAGTCACAAAAGGAAGTGTAACTTTAGATGGTGAAGATATTTTAGCTATGAGTGTCGATAAACGATCTCGTGCTGGAATCTTTTTGGGTATGCAATATCCTCAAGAAATTCCTGGTGTTACAAATTCTGATTTTCTAAAAGCGGCTATCAATGCAAGATTAGAAAAGCCAGTCTCTTTGTTTAAGTTTATTAGAACTTTAGATAAAAATATTGAAGAGTTAGATATGAATGAAAATTTAGCTCATCGTTATTTAAATGAAGGTTTTTCTGGTGGTGAAAAGAAACGTAATGAGATTTTACAAATGAAATTGTTAAAACCAAGATTTGCTTTATTAGATGAAATAGATTCTGGTTTAGATGTAGATGCATTAAGAGTTGTAAGTGAAGCTATTAATTCAATGCGTAGTGATGATTTTGGTTGTTTAATGGTTTCACATTATGAAAGACTTTTTGAACTTGTAAGACCAACACATGTTCATGTTTTGGTGAGTGGACAAATTGTTATGAGTGGTGGTTATGAATTGATAGAAAGAATTGATAAAGAAGGATATGAATGGGTAAGAGAACTTGGGATTGAAATTGCCCAAGAAGAAGTTCAAAAAAGAATAATACTTGAAACTTGTGGAGCAAAGGAAACTTTGAAAAATGACTAATTATACTCTAAATAGTCAATATTATCTGATTATAGAAAATGGCAATATTAAGGATTCGCAGTTACCAGTAGGTGTAACTTATAATCAAGATATATTAACATTTTCAACACATGATTCTATCGAGATACAAGTTATCTTCTTATTAAATAATTATCAACAAACAATCACTTATCAATTTGAAAAACATGTTGTTGTAGATATCATAGAAACACGTATTTTAGATCAACAATCTTCATTACATAAAACAATGAATTTAGATGAAAATGCTACTGTTCATATTTTCCATGAAAACAATTCTATAAATAATGAAACTGTTTCTTGTTTTGATGACGTTAATATCAAAAGAGATGCGACTATTCAAAGTGCTTATGCTGAATTATCAGATGGAAGTTGTCAATGTGTTTATCGTTATTATCTTGATGGAGAAAATGCTGAAGCAAAGATTAGAATGGCTATTTTATCAAAACAAAAAGAGAATAAAACTTATGAGGTTTTAATTCAACATAATCAACCTCATACTTATGGACAAATGGATAATTATGGAGTAGTGAAAGAGCAAGGGAAATTGGTTATTGATGGTATTGGTACTATTACCAAAGGTCAACATGGATCTTCTTCACATCAAACAAATAAGATTATGGTTTTTGATCCTGAATGTATAGCAAGTGCAAATCCTTATTTATATATTGATGAATTTGATGTGAAAGCATCACATGCTGCTGGAGTAGGAAAAATGGATGAAGAACATCTTTATTACTTACAAAGTAGAGGTTTAACAAAAAAACAAGCAATGCAATTGATTACTTATGGTTATTTAAAACCAGTTATTGAGGTTGTTGATAATCCTATGTTAAAAGAACAATTTGAAAATGTTTTATCAAAGGTAGGTGCTTAAGGATGTTGGATGTAGAAAAAATTAGAAAAGATTTTCCTATGTTAAATGGAAAAACAATGCATGATCATCCTTTGATTTACTTAGATAATGGAGCAACAACCTTAAAACCATATTGTGTTATAGAAAGTGTTTGTGATTATTTATCAAACTATTCTGGAAATGCTCATCGTGGTGATTATGATTTATCACATGAAGTTGATGAACAATATGAGAAATCACGTCAACTTGTTAAAGAGTTTATTAATGCTTCTAGAGTTGAAGAGATTGTTTTTACTTCTGGGTCTACAGATTCATTAAATATGATTGCTTTTGGTTATGGGAGAACTCATTTAACTGCTCATGATCAAGTTCTATTAACAGTTGCTGAACATGCTTCAAATACTTTACCTTGGTTTGATGTTGCGAATGAAGTTGGTGCCACTGTGTCTTATATTGAGTTAGATCAACAAGGACGCTTAACATTAGAAAACGTAAAAAAAGCAATCACTGATAAAACAAAAATCATTGCGATTGCAGAAGTTACTAATGTTTTAGGATTTCATGCACCAATCAAAGAAATTTGTGAGTATGCTCATCAAAAAGGTATTATTGTAGTTGTAGATGGTGCTCAAAGTGTTCCTCATCAAAAAGTTGATGTTGTGGATAGTGATGTTGATTTTCTTGTTTTTTCTGGTCATAAGATGTGTGGACCTACAGGAGTTGGTGTTTTGTATGGGAAATATGATTTGTTATGTGAAACAAAACCTACAAGACTAGGTGGTGGATCTAATTCTCGTTATAACAGTTGTGGCGTTGTAACATTAAAGAATCCTCCTTATAAATTTGAATCAGGAACACCTAATATTGAAGGTGTTATTGGTTTAGGAAGTGCAATTGAATATTTAATGAATATTGGTATGGATAATATTCATGAATATGAAAAGGAACTTCGTTCTTATTGTTTATCTTTAATGAAAGATTTAAATAATGTTGAAATCTATAATCAAGAATCACATGGAGCAATTGCTTTTAATATTAAAGATGTTTTTTCACAAGATGCAGCAAGTTTATTTAATACTTATGGTATTGCAGTAAGAGCTGGTCAACATTGTGCAAAGATACTAGATGAATTTTTAAATGTTAGTTCAACTCTTCGCGTATCGTTTTATTTCTATAATACGAAAGAAGAGATTGATAGTTTTATTGAAGTGTGTAAGAAAGGAGATGACTATTTAGATGCGTTCTTTGGATGATCCTCAATTAATGAGAGAAATTATTATGGATCACTATCAAAATCCTAGAAACAGAGGATTGATAGATGATGAAACATATTTAAAAGTAAATATGAATTCTGACACATGTATAGATAATTTGGATATCCAAGTCAAATTGGATGGAGATAAGATTACGGATGTTCGTTATGATGGAGAAGCATGCGCTATATGTACATCTTCGACTTCTATTATGAGTGAACTTGTGATTGGTAAAACAAAACAAGAAGCTAAAGAAATAATTGAAAATTATTTGAATATGATTTATGAAAGAGACTATGATGAAGAGATGCTTGAAGAAGCTATTGCTTTTAAGAATACGCATAAACAAGCTAATCGTATTAAGTGTGCTACACTTGGTTGGAATGGACTCAATGAATTAATCAAAGAAAGTGAGGAATAAATGTGGCTATAGATAAACAAAGTATTCCTACGAATAATGTTGAATATGATTTTATAGATAAAGATGTTTCTGTATTTAAAACAGCTAAAGGAATTAATGAAGATATTGTTAGAGAAATTTCTAAGATTAAGAATGAACCTGAATGGATGTTAGAATATCGTTTAAAATCATTACAATGTTTTCTTGATAAACCAATGCCTAATTGGGGTGTTGATTTGAGTCAAATGGATTTTGATGAGTATATTTATTATAATCGTCCAAGTGATAAACAAACTGATAAATGGGAAGAAGTTCCTGAAACAATTAAAGATACTTTTGATAAGTTAGGTATTCCTGAAGCAGAACAACATTTTTTAGCTGGAGCTTCAGCGCAGTATGAATCAGAAGTTGTTTATCATAATATGTTAGAAGAAGTTAGAGAAAAAGGAGTTATTTTCTTAGATATAGATAGTGGTTTAAGAGAATATCCTGAGATCTTTAAAAAGTATTTTGATACTGTCATTCCTTATAATGACAATAAGTTTTCAGCACTAAATGGGGCTGTATGGTCAGGTGGTTCATTTATATATGTTCCTCCAGGAGTAACCTTAGATAAACCTTTACAGTCTTATTTTAGAATTAATTCTGAAAGAATGGCACAATTTGAAAGAACACTTATTATTGTGGATAAAGGTTCAAATATTCATTACGTTGAAGGTTGTACAGCACCATCATATTCAAAAGATTCATTACATGCTGGAGTTGTAGAAATTGTTGTTTTAGAAGATGCACAGTGTCGTTATACAACAATTCAAAACTGGTCAAAGAATATTTATAACTTGGTTACACAACGTGCTAAAGTCTTTAAAAATGGTTCAATGGAATGGGTGGATGGAAATATTGGTTCACTAGCAACCATGAAATATCCAACTTGTCTTTTGGTTGGTGAAGGTGCTAAAGGAACTTGTATTACAATTGCAGTTGCTGATGGAAATCAAATTCTTGACTCTGGTGCAAAAATGATACATGTTGCGCCAAATACATCAAGTCAAATTATATCTAAGTCTATTTCAAGAAATGGTGGTAAAGTCAATTATCGTGGGATGGTTCATCATGGAAAAGGTGCATATAATGCTAAGAGTAAAGTAGAATGTGATACTTTAATCTTAGATCAACTATCAACAAGTGATACAGTACCTACTAATATTATGATGAATAATGATGCAATTATTGAACATGAAGCAACCGTTTCTAAAGTTTCTGAGGATCAATTGTTCTATTTAATGAGTAGAGGTCTTAGTAAATCACAAGCAACTGAAATGATTGTTATGGGATTTATTGAACCGTTCTCAAGAGAACTTCCAATGGAGTATGCAGTTGAATTAAATCAATTAATTAAATTGGATATGGGAGAAGATAGTATTGGATAAGTATACAATTCGTAAAGCAATGAAAGAAAAACGTCTTTTGTTAGATAAAGAGACGTTTTCATTGCATAATCAAATGATCTTCAATAAAGTTTTATCTCATCCAGTCTATCAATCATCAAATATGATAGGTATTTATGTTTCTTTACCAAATGAGATAGATACTCATAACCTCATTACAGAAACTTTGAAAACCAAAAGAGTATGTGTGCCTAAAATAGAAAACAATCTCATGAACTTTTATGAGATTCATTCTTTAGATGAATTACAACCAGGTTATTTTGATGTTTTAGAACCTATTACTAATAGTCTGATCTTACCACAAGATATTGGACTTATGATAACACCTTTATTGGCTTATGATAAAAGATTATATCGTGTAGGATATGGGAAAGGATTTTATGATAAATACTTTTCTAGTGGATTTAATGGATATAAGTTAGGGCTTGCTTTTTCTTTTCAATATATTGACCAAATAAGGATTGATCAATATGATTGTTGTTTAGATGAAATTATTATAGAAGATATTGAATTATAATCATGGCTTAAACCATGATTTTTTAATTTGTTCTGTTAAATTATATTAACTTTATTTTATTAGTTATCTAATTGTTATATAGAAAAAGTAATTGAAAAAGCATGCAAATTTAATCGTGTGACTATTGTGTGACCAATTTATTGTATAATAAAGCAGAAAAATCAAGATTATTGTTATAAATATATATTATGAAGTATAAAAGTATACGTCTTACATTGCTTTTAAAGAATGGAGTTAAGTAGAAGATGATAAATATCGAGTAATTATATGTGGAAAAATACAGTATAGAGATTTGCATATGTATTAATGGGAAGTAGTTCTAAAATATTTTCTTTTATTCTTCGTAGGAGAGTGAAAAGGAAATGTTATATATATTGACTGATAAGAACATCAGTTATTATATTCTTATTTTTATTAGAATTTTGATTTAGGTAAGTATATTATGAAAGTGAGGAAATATCTATGAAAAAGTGTTTATTAGTTTTATTTTGTTTTGTCCTAATGATATCGTTGGTAGGACAATTATCATTTAATGAAGTTAAAGCAATTGATACAACTAAGATTGTATCGGCAGGTACAAATGATAATGTGCTAAATCAAATTATTACAGATACATTAGCAAATACAAGTGATGCTGATACTTGGCAAAAGTTTTTGGATAGTGAATTTGGGAATCGTTGGTCGTCTTTTGTTTGGGCAAAAACAGATGGTAATGTTCCTAAATGGACAGGAAATATGGCAGATGGTACGGGTATAGCGAATCCTAAAGAAAATTGTTTGGCCCTTCCAGTAAAAAATAGTGCTGGTGTATATGAAATTTATTTTCCAGAACAATTGGCTTATGCTTTGGAAAATTCTCATCTAATATTGGGAGATCATATTGTGCTTATGAATGATATGGATATGGTTGGTTATAATCATGACTGGAAATATGATCCGAGATTAATTGATTTCACATTTGATGGGAATGAGCATACTATTTATAATATAGGTAGTAAAAAATCCTTCATTCCATCAATGAAAGGGAAAAGTGTTTTGAAGGATGTGAATTTTGAAAGTGCGAAATTAGTATCAAAGGAACAACTGTTAGGAATTGTTGGCAATTTTTCTCCTAATGATGGAAAGGAAAATGAAGTAAGAAATGTTGGAATTAAAAATTCAATGTTCTTCTCTTCTTTCCCTACATATGATTCTTCGACACATAGTTATGTTGCACCATTATGTGAATCAAAGAATTTGATTGCTGATAATGTATCTTCAATTAACAATACTGTTTATGCACTGAAAGCTCATGCAGGTGGTGCTTTTGCGGTTACTTCAAATTCTGCAATTTCGAATTCATATTCAGTAAATACGACTGTTATTGCTGGTGGTAACCACTCAGGGGGATTCATATCTTGTTCTAATGGTGGCAATGTTGTAAAAAATAGTTTTACTAATAATATTGTCTTTGGTAATGAGGAAACAGGGGTGTTCATTGGTGCCTTAATGGATAATAATTCTGGACCAAAATATGGCGATTCATTTACTAATTGTTATTCTTCTGGATCGATTGAAGGTCAAAATGAATTAGGTGGATTTGTTGGTCACATTGATAAAAAGTCTTATAACTCTCCGATATACACGTTTACAAATTGTTATTCTACATCAATTGTTGGTATGAAAAAAGGTGGAGAGAATTTAGGTGGATTTGTAGGGTTGGTTGAAACTAAGACAACCTTTACTGATTGTTATTCAGCAGGTGAGGTAGGAGGAATTGATACTGATACAACGAATAGTACTACACATGGGAATCCTACAGTCGGTGGATTTATAGGAAGTTTTGGAGCTGTTAATGTGACATTTAAAAATTCATATTATGATAAGCAAACATCGGCTATGCGCGAATGGGAATCAGGAAAGACTAGAGATTATCTTGAAGTTAATGATGAAGTTCTTAATAGTCAGGGGTTAAATAATATACTTGGATTAAAAGGGGTTTTAACTTCTGATTCCAAAAAATTTGGAAATGGATTAGCTTCTCAACCAAAAACAGGCGTTGCGATTAGTGATTTTGATAAGGTAACTGGATTTACAGGATTTACTGATGATGCTTTGGTATCTAGTGGTAGTAGTATAGTGAAAAATCCAAATTGGATTTATGATGGTGGTAATTTAAATTCTACTTTACATAATTGTATGTATCCTCAACTTAAAATCTTTTTTGAAAATAATAATCCATTGATTCGTGCATTCTCTTACGCCTCTGTAGCGACTGTACATGAACAAGTTTGGGATAAATGTACACATGATCAAGAGTTGCCGTTAGCTACTTACGATACAATTCGTGATTTAACTTCAAGATTTACCTTAACTTCGTATGTTGATAATCCAAAGGATACAGGTACTTTGGATATTGATTGGAAAAAGAACGATGTAAAAACTGGAATTTATGGAGTTCAGAAATCAGTGATTGGCTTACTTGATAAAGTTCAAAATTCAAAATACAATCGCGAATATTGGACAGCAGATAGATTTGCACCAGGAATAGAATGGGTGAAGGCAGAATTTAAGATTACTCAAGATGGTAAAGAATATGTTGGCTCTAGACGTTTACGTATTATTCCAACTTCAAATATTACACCCGGATCTGATCAAATAGACTTGAGTGTAGGAGATACATATAATCATGCAAAAGATATGTATATGGCATATTCGACTGCACAGAGAATGTCAGAAGTTGTTCCTGATATAACTACTGGTGTTTATCCGGATTCACAAGCATTTGAGGATTCTAGGGTAAATATTCAAGAAAAAACAAATGATATAGAAAATCAATTTGCTTTAGATACCAATAAATTCTTAGTTGGTGCTGAACATATGACAAAGGCGGTCAGAGAGGTTGATACAACACATCCTGACAATATAGTTTCTACATATGTGTATGAAGTTAAAGCTTTTGAGGAAGTTCCTGGTAGTGATATTGCAAAAATTGCTTATGGAACAAAGGCTGATGCGATTGTCTCTCCAGCGGTATTAAAAGGGACTGACGCAGAGCGTAAATCAAAGGCTGAGGCATGGATAAAGAAATTAACTGGTCAATCAGAGTTTAAAAAAGAAGACAAAGGTAGATATTTAATTGAGTATGAATGGGTTTTACCAGATGGAAGATTTATGCGTGACAGTAAAATGATTATGGTTCAAAATGGTACTCATAATGTTACAGCAGAAGTCAGAAATACAAATAATGATACATTAAATAATGGATCTCTTAAATTAAATATTGATTCATATGAATATTCTGATAGTACTATGCCTTCACCAAAGTTTAGTGAAGAAACAGTTTCATCAGCAAAAACTGAAGTTAAACATGGTGTTCCAGCAAATATTGCTTTTGAATCTATTAATGAAAAAACAACAATAGATAAGATAAAATTTGAATTTAAATTAAGTGATATAAGTTCAAGTAATTCTACACAAGAAGTCATTATTAAAAATGTAGTAGTCGATAAACCATTTGATGTAGAAATATCATATTATTACTCTAGCTTTGAAGAAAATGGCAATTACTATGCTAAAAAAGTAAGTACAACGAAACAATATACTTTAAAGAAGGATGCTACAAAAGGCTATTACTATTTATCATTAAATCAAAAGTTTAATGATGCACATACTGGTTTGGATCGTCGTGATGTTGAATGTGATGTAAAAGCAACAATTTATGTTACTGATACTAAAGCAGTGAACACTGGTAAAGTAACTGTTCAAACAAAAACTTTTGAAAATGATTCAGTAGTTTCTTTAAGTGATAAGTTCAAATATCAAATTACTGGAGCAAATGGATTTGAAAAAATAATTGAAGTATCTTCAGAGAAAGATGCAATTGAGAACTTAAAATTAAGTGTTGGTAATTATACAATTACACAGTTGACAGATAATGGTTATCCATTAAAAGAAGTCACAGTAGATGGGAAAAAGGTTGTTAAACCATTTCACTTTACAGTAACAACTGATGATACTGTAAACATAGTGTTTACAAATAAAAAAGCCACACAATATGGAACTGTTGAAATAAGCAATGAAACTTTCAAAAATGATAAACGTGTATATACTGAAGACCCATTTGAATATCAGATTTTTAATTCTAATGGCAAAGTAATCAAAGAGTTTACTCTTACATCAGAACTTAATCAACATATTCGTTTTGAATTACCGATTGGAACATATACAATTGTTCAAAAGCCTTTAGGAGGCTATACATTGCAAAATATGAATATCAATGGAAATATTTCTAATTCTGCACCATTCTCATTTACAATTCAAAAAGATGGCGAAGTGAAAGTCGTTGCGAAAAATATTGTAAATGTTTCTATTGATGGTCCAGCAGAACCTGACAAACCGATAGATCCAAGTAATCCAAATACTGGAAGTGATGTTGATACTAGTGATGATAATTCAGTCAATATATTGTATCTTTATCTTGGACTTTCGGGTTCAATAGTAGTGATTCTCTTATATTTAAAGAAAAGAATATTTTCAAAAAATAAATAATGGTAGATAGGATTAATTTCGGCATGATGCTAAAGTTAATCCTTTTTATTATGGTTATATTCTTTTTGACATAAAGTTATATTTATTGACATTATTTCATATAATACAGTGGTGAATGGGATGAAAAAATGGTTGATTATTGTATTGGTATTTATGTTATTGTTTGGTGGTGGATGTCTTGGCTTATATATCCAATTAATCCCACGAATTAAAGAATATGGAAAAATGGAAGTTCAAAGATTCAATCAATTAATTGTTTCTCATTGTTATTTTACAGATGAATCTCAGTATAAAGATTTAGTTGTTATTGAAAGAGGTAATGATAATACTATTGAATTATTAGATTTTGATATGATTAAGGTTAATCAATTATCAACAAAGATAGCTCAAGATATTGAAACAACATATGCACAAATAGAAGAAGGTAAATTCAAAGCAAATGATGATAGTTATTATCAAAGAAAAATGCAACAAGTCTCACAAGATGGAATCTTATCCAAGGTATCAGTCATGTCATTATTACGTATTCCAATATTTAATTCAATATCACCAACAATCAAAATAAAATACAAACATTTATCTAGTGTCAGTACTTCAATTAAAAAAAGTATAAAAAATTATGGAGTTAATCATGTTATGGTTGAATTGGCTATAGAGATTAATATGAAGTTAAGCATGGTTTATCCTTTTTTTGAACAATATCAAACCCATCAAATCCAAATCCCAATTCTCTTAGAAATATTTCAAGGACAAGTTCCACTTGTTTATTCTCAATAGAAAGAAGAATGCCTGTGCAAGATATATTAAAGATGTATTATGGAATGGACGTTTCTCTTGAATGCCCTGGATACTTTTATTATCAAAATCAATTGTACTATCTCTATGAAGTTTGTGATATCCAAGGTTTCTTAGATATTTATCGATATTATCGTTATTTAATGCATCAATGTCAATTTAGTGGTTATCATATAGTAAAGAATAATAACCAAGATATTATTTCCTCTCAGTATATACTCCTCATATATGCTCAAGGAGAGTTTGATTTCTCAATATATTTAGAAAAATTTCTTCAACCAGTATTACCACAAAGAATGAAAATCTGTGATATCAAAGAACAATGGATATATAAAATTGATTGTACTAAAGAAAAAGTAAAAGATTATGCCTATAGTTTTAAGCATGATCAAGATGTTATCTCATTAATTTATTATTATTGTGGTATTGCAGAAAATAGTATTAATGTTTTAAATGAAATTATCAATATTGATAAGAGTGCTTCAATATCAATATCCTTATCTTTATCAAAGCCGATTAAAAACTATGTCTATGAAATATTGAACCCCACATATTATATCTTTTCAACAAGAGAAAAACATATTCTATGTTTACTTGAAAGTCACCTTATTCAATATCATGATGTTCAAGATTTATTGGAATCTCATTACTTTGACGTTTATGAAATTATTTATTTATTTGCTCGCACTTTATATCCTTCTCAATTCTTTGAATATATATTATTTCACAAAGTATCTGATGAAGTGATTCAAAATTATTACTATCATTTAGAAGAAGAAAAAAATATGTATAAGGAAATGATGAGTATATTATCATTTTATGTAACACTTCCCAAAATAAGTTGGATAACTGGAGAAAATATGGTATAATTATTCTTAATGAGCGAGAGGGATGTGGCTATGGACTTGATAAATAATATAAAAAACAAAATAAATATAAAAGAATCATTAATAGAATTAAAGTCTTTAACAGATGAATATGATTTTGAGAGTAATCAAGATTTAAAGGATATGCTTATTGATTTATTGAATAATGAAGATCCTAAGATTAGAAAGAATTGCGCTCTGTTATTAGGACAATACAAAGATACAGGTGTTCTATTAATTGAAGCATATCAAAAAGAAACAACTGACTATGTAAAAGAAGCATATTTAAAAGGATTGAGTCATCAAGACTGTCGTATGCATATAGAGACTTTACAACATATTCAAGAAGAACTTATGAAAGCAAATGGAATTGATATTAAACATATACAAGCACAACTAAAGATTTTAAATCCATTAATATTAAAGAATCAAGTTCATAAGAAAAAAGTATTAAAATTAAAACATGAAGAAGTAGATGTTGTTTTAACATCTTTGCCATATTATCAATTTGTATTGTTTGAAAAAGTTTTGCATTTAAAGTATAAACCAATCAAACAAGGTGTTCTTGTTCGTACAAACTCAGTTTATGATTTACTAAATATTCGATCTTACAAAGATATGTTGATTCCTTTGGCTAATGCATCATCAATGGCAATGAATGAAGAAGCTATTGTTAATGGATTAAGGAAATGTAATATTATTGAAATCTTAGATAAGTTATATGATAATCATTCAATTACTTATTTTAGAATGGTTGATGGTTTACGTGAAAAAGATACTCAATTAATCAAAAAGGTTTCTCAGAAACTTTTTGAATTATATCCTCAAAGATTACTTAACACAACTGATGAATATGAAATAGAAGTTGTTTTAAAAGAAGTGATTAGAGGAAAGGTTAATGCTTATATACGTTTGGCACATTTAAAGAATAATCGTTTTGTTTATCGTAAAGATACTATTGCGACTTCTATGCAAGGATATGTAGCTGCAACGTTAAATCAACTTGCGAAACCTTATATGATAGATGATGCTAAGGTATTAGATCCTTTTGTTGGAACTGGAACATTATTAATTGAACGAAATATTTTAAAACCTACACATTTTGCAATGGGGATAGATATTTTTGGAAAAGGCATAGAGTCAGCGAGAAAGAATACTAAGGCTGCTGGTCAAACAATCTATTACGTGAATAAAGATGCATTGCGCTTTGTTAATAATGAAATGTTTGATGAAATTATCACTGATATGCCAACTTTTGCTCAAATGAATGATCGTGAAGCGTTAGAAAACTTATATGATAAGTTCTTTGCAAGAATACCAAAACTGGTAAGACCAGAAGGTTATGTGTTCTTATACACAAGTGAAATATCTCTAGTTAGAAAGAATCTTCGTTTACAAGAGGGATATCTTGCTTTAGAAGAACATTATGAAATCCCTCGTGGTAAGAATATGTTTTATTTCTTTATTATTAAAGTTCGTTAGAATTCTACTTTTGAGTAGAATTTTTATTTTTTTATTGACTTGGAGTTAACTCCAAGTGTTAAACTCTATGTGTAATAGAAAAATATATCACTTTTCAAATAATCATCAAATAGAAAACTCCCATGATATATCTTTTCTATTATTTATAAAAGTGGTATTATAAAAAAGAGGTGAGGATGATGACAATTAAGGAAGTTAGTCAAGAATTTGGTATTTCTGCAGATACTTTGCGTTATTATGAAAAGATAGGTTTAATTGAACCAGTGACTAGAAACAAGAGTGGAATTAGAGATTACCAAGAATCTGATTTAAAAAGAATTAAGTTTTTGAAGTGTATGAGATTATCTGGATTAAGTATAGAATTGTTAACAGAGTATGTAAGACTTGCACATGAGGGTGATCATACAATACCTCAAAGAAAAGAAATATTATTATGTCAAAAAGAACAATTACTTTTAAAGATGAAAGAATTAGAGGAAACTTTAGGACATTTGGAATATAAAATAGAAACATATGATGATGTATTAAGTCAATGTGATAATATAGTTAATCAACAAAAGATAAATTAGACTTCTTTGGAAGTCTTTTTCTATATATTCTTTGACTATTCTTTTTAAATACTTTAAAATGTTAAAAAATGGGGGACGTATATATGAAAATTTCTGAAATATTAAAAAGTAAAGCAACGTTATCTTTTGAGGTTTTTCCTCCAAAGAATAAAGAAGGAGATATCTCTTCAATATATCGAACAATTGATGAACTTGCAAAGTTAAAACCTGATTTTATAAGTGTAACATATGGAGCAGGTGGCTCAACAAAAGGGAAGACAGTAGAAATTGCTTCAAAAATAAAGAATGATTATCATATTGAAGCTGTTGCACATTTAACGTGTATTTCTTCTACAAAAACTGAAATATTAGAAATGTGTAAAGAATTGAAAGAAAAGAATATTGAAAATATTTTAGCTTTACGTGGTGATTATCCACAAGATGTATCTTTTCAAAAAGAAAATCTTGAATTTCATTATGCTAAAGATTTAAATCATTTAATTACTGAAGAATTTAAAGGTGATTTTTGTTTATCTGGTGCTTGTTATCCAGAAGTACATAATGAAGCAGCTTGTTTTGAAGATGATCTAAAAGCATTAAAAGAAAAAGTTGATTCTGGTGCAGAATATTTAATTACACAAATCTTTTTTGATAATCAGTATTATTATAGGCTTGTTAAAGAAGCAAGAAAAAGAGGGATTACTGTTCCAATCATTGCTGGAATTATGCCAGTTACAAATTCTAAGTCATTGTTACATACAGCTAAGTTATGTAGTTGTTCTATTCCTTATCAATTATCAACAATGATTGAGTCATATTATCATTATCCAAGTGCTATGAAAGAAATTGGAATTAATTACGCAACTCATCAAATTATAGATTTAATAACAAATGGTGTTGATGGAATTCATATTTATACAATGAATAAACCAGAGATTGCTAAGGCTATCTTTGATAATATTCCTACAGTATTAAAGGAATTAAATCATGAATAAGAAAGTCATTCTTCAATATCTTAATATTTTTAAGGATATTGATGAAAAGACTGATTTATTAATAGATGAATGTATTCAAGAAGTTAAAGATAAAGCACATTTCAAAGTGACTTATCAAATATTCTCTTTGTTACATCAACCATTAAAAATGAAAGAACTTAATTTAGAATTTGAATCAAAAGATTTAGAGTTTTATTTTGAAAATTGTCATCAATGTTTAGTGATTGCTTGTACATTGGGTGTTGAGATAGACAGACATATTAAATATTTAGAACACTTAGATATGGCTAAAGCAGTTGTCTTTGATGCAGTGAGCAGTCGTTATCTAGAAGAGTGCTGTGATGAATATGAAAAATCACTTCATTTATCAACACATACTTTTCGTTTTGCACCTGGCTATGGGGATTTGCCATTACATTTGAATATCCCTTTATCAGAAGTCTTAAATATACATAAGATGATAGGTGTTTCTATAAATGATGGTGGTTTATTTATTCCTATGAAATCAATGTTAGGGATTATAGGAATTGGTGATAAAAAACAAAAATCTTGTTTATCTTGTATAAGAAAACAAAGTTGTCAGTTTAGGAAGGAGAATCAAAGATGTTACGTGATCGATTAGGAAAAGATTTATTAATCTTTGATGGTGCATTTGGTACCCAAGTGCAATTAGCAGGATTAAAGGTTGGAGAAATTCCTGAAGTTTATAATATTGAACATCCTGAAATTGTGATTGATATACATAAGAGATATTTAGAGGCTGGTGCTGATTTTATTTCTACAAATACATTTGGATGTAATCCATTAAAGATGGAAAAAAGTGGTTATTGTTACTGTGATTTATTAAAAGCTGCTGTAAAGAATGCTCAAATAGCAAGAGATGAAGTGAATAAGGATGCTTATATTGCTTTAGATATTGGTCCGATTGGACAGATGTTAGAACCGTTAGGAACTTTGACTTTTGATGAAGCTTATGAAATTGTTGCTTCTCAGATATTAATAGTTAAAGATGATATTGATGTTGTTATCTTAGAAACGATGACAGATCTTTATGAAGTGAAAGCGGCTATATTGGCGGTTAAAGAAAACAGCGATTTACCTGTTATTGTTTCAATGACATTTGAAGAGAACAAGAGAACATTAACTGGTAGTGATCCTTTAACTTTCGTAAATGTTGTAGAAGGTTTAGGAGCAGATGCCTTAGGTGTTAATTGTTCTTTAGGGCCTAATGAACTGAAACCTATTATTGAAGAAATCTTAGAGATATCTTCAATTCCAGTGATCATTCAACCAAATGCAGGGTTACCTTGCTTACATGAAGGAAAGACATGTTATCATGTAACAAGCGAAGAATATAGTGAATCGATGAAATATTTTATGGATAATGGAGTGAGTATAGTTGGTGGATGTTGTGGAACAACACCAGACTTTATTGCTGCATTAAAGAAAATTGCACCAAAACATGTAACCAAAAGAGAAGTCAAGAAAAAGACAAGAGTTTCAAGTCAAAATCAAACTGTAACGTTTACTGGTAAAGTTGTTGTTTGTGGAGAAAGATTAAATCCTACTGGTAAAAAGAAATTAAAAGAAGCTTTAAAAGAACAAAGATATGATGAATGTGTAAAAGAAGGTATTAAGCAACAAGTTGCTGGTGCTGATGTATTAGATGTTAATGTTGGATTACCTGGTATTAATGAACCTGAAACTATGAAAACAGTTATTCAATTATTACAAGAAGTTATTAATCTTCCTTTACAAATCGATTCATCATCGCCAGAAGCAATTGAAAAAGGTTGTCGCTATTATAATGGGAAACCGCTTATTAACTCAGTCAATGGAAAAGATGAAGTGATGGATGCAATATTCCCAATTGTTAAGAAATATGGTGGTGTTGTGATTGGTTTGACATTAGAAGATGGGATTCCTTTATATGCACATGAAAGATTAGAAATCGCAAGAAAAATTGTGAATAGAGCGAAAGAATATGGCATTCAAAAAGAAGATATTATTATTGATTGTTTAACATTAACTGCCTCTGCTCAACAAAAAGAAGTCCAAGAAACTTTAAAAGCATTAACACTAGTTAAACAAGAATTAGGTGTACCTACCGTGTTAGGTGTTTCTAATGTATCCTTTGGATTACCAAACCGGCCACTATTAAATAGAACCTTCTTGGCATTAGCTATTCAATCTGGACTAGATTTGCCTATCATTAATCCATTAGATCAACAACTTATGGAAACAATTGATGCCTATAATGTCTTATATAACTTTGATCAAGATAGTACACATTATATTTCTAAACAATCAGAAGTGGAAAGTATCAAACCTCAACAAACAACATCATTCTCTTTAGAAGAAATGATTATTCATGGTTTAAAAGATGAAGTTCAACCAAAAACAAAAGAACTCTTAAAAGATCATGATGCTTTAGAAGTTGTTAATGATATCATTATTCCCGCATTAAATAAAGTTGGTCAAGATTATGAAAAGAACAGAATCTTTTTACCGCAACTTATTCAATCTGCAGAAACAACAAAACTTGCTTTTGAAGTTGTTAAGTCTACGTTTAGTGTTGATAGTCAAACAAAAGGACCTGTTATGCTATGTACTGTAGAGGGAGATATTCATGATATTGGGAAAAATATTGTCAAGGTTGTTTTAGAAAGTTATGGATATCAAGTAATTGATTTAGGAAAAGATGTTAAGGTTGAACGTGTTGTTGAAGCTTATCAACAACATCAACCAAAGATTATTGGATTAAGTGCACTTATGACGACAACAGTTATGAATATGAAGCGTACAATTGATGCTTTGCATCAAATTGGATGTACTTGTCCTATTTGGGTAGGAGGCGCTGTCTTAACTCAAGAAATAGCTGAAGAAATTGGTGCTGATTATTATAGTAAGGATGCAATGGATTCTGTTTCATTGTTAAATCAATTAATATAAAATATTTAATAATATAACCTAGGAGTGTTGATTTCTAGGTTTTCATTTTTAGAAAAATCTTGACTTAGAGTAGACTCTAAGTGATATGATAGAAAAAGAGGTGAAGATGATGGTACAACAAACAACATTAGGGAGAACAGGAATTACAGTGAATAAGAATGGTTTTGGAGCTTTACCTGTTCAAAGAGTAACGAAAGATGAAGCAAAGATTATTTTGCGTAAAGCTTATGATCATGGAATCCAGTTCTTTGATTCTGCAAGAGCTTATAGTGATAGTGAAGAAAAGATTGGGCTTGCATTAAGTGATGTAAGAGAGAACATTTATATTGCAACAAAGACTATGGCGACAACTGTTGAAGGTTTTTGGAGTGATTTGGAAGCAAGTTTAAAAGCACTTAAGACTGATTATATTGATATATATCAATTTCATAATCCTTCATTTTGTCCTAAGCCTAATGATGGATCAGGTTTGTATGAAGCAATGCTAGAGGCTAAACAACAAGGCAAGATTCATTATATAGGTTTAACAAATCATGGTTGGAAAGTTGCTAAAGAAGCTATAGAGTCTGGTTTGTATGATACATTACAATTTCCATTTAGTTACTTAGCAAGTGAAAAAGAAGCAGAACTTGTTCAATTATGTAAAGAACATAATATTGGATTCATTTGTATGAAAGCTTTATCAGGTGGATTGATTACACGCTCAGATGCTGCTTATGCATATATTGCACAATATGAAAATGCATTACCAATTTGGGGTGTTCAAAAAGAAAGTGAATTAGATGAATTTATTGCTTATCAAGATAATCCACCACAACTTTCTGGAGAAATTAAAGATATTATAGAACATGATCAAAAGGAATTAGCAGGCAATTTCTGTAGAGGATGCGGATATTGTATGCCTTGTCCAAAAGGAATTGTTATTAATCAATGTGCAAGAATGTCATTGATGTTAAGAAGAGCACCATCAGCGGGATGGTTGAATGATCATTGGCAACGAGAAATGGAAAAGATTAAGGAATGTGTTCATTGTGGAAAATGCATGAGTCATTGTCCTTATGGATTAAATACTCCTGAATTATTACAAAAGAATTATGAAGATTATCAAACTTTCTTAAAGTAGGAGGATGTATGGAATATAAAAAATTAGGAAGAGCAGGATTGAATGCAAGTGTTATTGGTTTAGGTTGTGAAGGGTTTATAAAGAAATCACAGGAAGAAGTTAAAGAGTTCTTGGATTATGCTTTTTCAGAAGGGGTTAATATTATTGATTTTTATTCTCCTCATCCGCTTGCGAGAAGTTATGTTGGAGAAGTTATCCAACATCAACGTGAAAAGTGGATTATTGAAGGTCATGTTTGTGCAATTTGGAAGGATGATCAATATTTACGTACACGTAAAATTGAAGAAGTCAAAGCAGGATTTAATGATTTGTTAGAAAGATTAAAAACTGATTATATTGATATTGGTATGATTCATTATGTTGATGCTCAAAAAGATTTTGATGAAGTTTTTCAAGGTGAAGTTATTGAATATGTTAAGGAATTAAAAGAAAAAGGGAGTATTAAAAGTATTGGGATAAGTTCTCATAACCCAGAAATTGCTTTAAAAGCAGTGAAAACAGGTCTTATTGATGTCTTATTATTTTCTATTAATCCTTGTTATGATATGTTGCCACCAAGTGAAGATGTAGAAGATTTATGGGCTGATGAGAATTATGAAAAACCATTAACGAATATTGATCCAATTCGTCAAGAGTTATATGAGTATTGTGAAAAAGAAAATATTGCTATTACGGTTATGAAAGCTTTTGGTGGTGGAGATTTACTTGATGAAAAACTATCTCCATTCCAAGTGAAATTAACTGTTCCTCAATGTATTCATTATTGTTTAAAGCGTCCAGGTGTTGTTTC
This sequence comes from Coprobacillus sp., assembly GCA_036639875.1. GTDB lineage: Bacteria > Bacillota_I > Bacilli_A > Erysipelotrichales > Coprobacillaceae > JAVWHX01. The sequence continues at coordinate 12,346 of JAVWHX010000012.1, read as the reverse complement.
AGTTATGGCTGGTAGTCATTCTATTGAAGAGTTGAAAGATGCAGTTGCTTATTGTTCAATAGATAAAAAAGAAAAAGACTTTGCTGAAGTTCTAGCATCGGTTAAAAAACATAACTTTGAAGGAAATTGTGTTTACTGTGGACATTGTGCACCATGTGTTAAAGGGATTGATGTTGCTAGTGTCAACAAGTTCTTAGATTTATGTATTGCTCAAGGAGAAGCCCCTGAAACTGTTCAACAACATTATAATGCTTTAGAACATCATGCTCATGAATGTATAGAATGTGGTTCATGTGAAAGAAATTGTCCTTTCCATGTTGAAATCATTGCTAAAATGAAAAAAGCTGTTGAAGTTTTTGGATATTAATATTGATAAGGATAAGGTTAAAATAACTTTATCCTTTCTTATTATTGGTTTATTGTGATAAAATATTAAAAAGTTCTTGACCTGGAGTTCACTCTAGGGTATATGATAAGTAAGGTGTAAGAAAAGATTAGAAATATGGAGGCTATATGGATAAGTTAGAAACATTAAGAGAGATATTAAGAAAATATCAAAAGGTTGCTATTGCATATAGTGGTGGTTGTGATTCTAATTTCTTATTTCAAGTTGCTAAAGAAACTTTAGGTAAAGATAATGTTTTGGCTGTTTTATGTATTGGGAATATGATGTCCAAGGAGGATATCCAAAATGCTAGAAACTTGTTAAAAGAAAGTCAATACTGTGAAATTTTAATCAATGTCTTTGATGTTGATGAATTTAGAAACAATGATAAAAAAAGATGCTATTATTGTAAAAAGACAATTATGTCTAAAGTTATAGAAGCAGCATCTCAAAGAGGATTTGAATATGTTGTAGATGGTAAGAATCTTGATGATGAAGGCGTTTATCGTCCTGGAATTCAAGCGTGTCAAGAGTTAGGAATTCTTTCACCGTTATCTGATAGCCAAATGACAAAACAAGATATTAGAATGTATTCAAAAGAATTAGGGATTATCACTCATGATAAACCTGCAAATGCTTGTTTAGCATCACGTTTTCAATATGATACACTTTTAACAAAAGAAAAACTTCAAATGGTTGATGATGCAGAAGCATTATTTCATCAAATTGGAATTCACCATGTCCGTGTAAGAGTTCAAGATGATCTTGCAAGAATTGAAGTTGAAAGAAAAGATTTTGATAAAGTTCTTGGAAATAAAAACATGATCAGTTCTTTAAAAGAACTTGGATTTCGTTTTATAACTTTAGATTTGGAAGGCATAACAAGTGGCAGTTATGATAGGTGATAAGTATGGAAATTGTTGTTATTGACGGGCAAGGTGGAGGCGTTGGAAGAAGCGTTGTTGAAGCTATAAAAACGCATTTAAATGATGTGTTTGTTATAGGAGTAGGTACAAATAGTATGGCTACTAATAACCTTAAAAAAGGTGGTGCTGACGCTATTGCTACTGGTGAAAATGCAATTGTCTATAATGCAAAGAATGCTGAAATTATTATTGGACCAATTGGAATCTGTTATGCCAATTCAATGTATGGTGAAATTTCACCAACCATGTCACAAGCTATAAATGAAAGTGAGGCTATCAAATACTTAATACCAATTAGTAAATGTAGTGCTCATGTCCTAGGTGTTGAAAAGAAATCAATACCAGAATATATAGAAGAATTAATAGAAATATTGAAATAGTTCCCACATAAGAAGTGTGCGAAGAGTTACTGAAGTAACTGTTGAAAAGGGGAACACACAAATGAATTATACTTTAATGCATATGGCAGATGGATTAATCTCTGTCAATATAGGAATTATCTTTATGATAATAAGTTTTATTATGATTGGCGTAGCTATACGTCGTATTAATCAAGAACATGATGATAAAAAAATCCCAATGATGGGTGTAATGGGTGCTTTTGTCTTTGTTGCACAAATGATTAACTTTACCATTCCAGGTACTGGAAGTAGTGGACATATTGGTGGAGGTATTTTATTGTGTTTAATCTTAGGACAATATCCAGCTTTTTTATCAATATGTTCTGTTTTAATTATTCAATGCTTATTCTTTGGTGATGGTGGTTTATTAGCATTAGGATGCAATATCTTTAATATGGGAGTATTGCCATGTTTTATTGCTTATCCTTTGATTGTAAAACCATTACTTAAGAAAACTATTAATCCTACGAGAGTGACACTTGCAAGTCTATTAGGTGTTGTTGTAGGATTACAATTAGGAGCATTTTCAGTTGTTTTACAAACCTTAATGAGTGGTATTACTGAATTACCATTCTTATCATTTGTTGCATTAATGCAACCTATTCATCTTGCAATTGGGTTAGTTGAAGGAATCATTACTACAACAGTTGTTTTATATGTTTTAAAAGATAAAAGAGAAATTATTGAAAATACAATTCATAATCAAAGTTTTTCATCATTAAATTTAAAGAAAGTCTTTACAGTTTTTGCTATTCTATCAGTTTTGATTGGTGGTGTTCTTTCACTTTATGCATCTTCTTCTCCTGATGGATTAGAATGGTCAATAGAAGGGATTACAGGGAGTGCAGATATTGAATCAAATGATTCTACTAAAGATATCTTTGCAAAAGTACAGTCAGTAACATCTGTCTTACCTGATTATAATTTTAGTGGTAGTGAAGGAAAACTAGGAACATCTGTTTCTGGTATTGTTGGTGGAGCAGCAACTTTAATATGTGTTGGTGGATGTGGATATTTGATTATAAAAAAGCGTAAAAATGAACAAGCTCACTAATGCATTATTAAAGATTGGTGTTATTGAAGAGTGGTCTAAACAAGATTCACTTATCCATAACTTAAACCCTTTATTAAAGATGGTCTTATCAATCATATTTATTCTCTTTGTTTTATCTACTCACTATTTAAATATCTTGGTATTATTTATCTATTCATTTGTTTTAATGATTGTGATAAGAACAAGTCACTTATCTATGATGGGTATATTGAAAAGAAGTTTAATTGGTTTACCAATCTCTTTATGTATGGGTTTATCAAATATCATATTTATGAAAGAAACTGTTGAATGTTTTGGAATGATTATTTCAGCTGGTTACATTTCTTTAATCACATTAGTCTTAAAGAATATTTTATGTTTATCAACAGTTTTTCTGCTTATTGGGACAACATCATTTCATCAGATTGCTTGTGAACTTGTCCATATTAAAGTTCCTTCTCTTTTTGTGATGCAATTGATTATGATTTATCGCTATATTTTCTTGTTAGCTGATGAAGCAAGACAAATGATACAAGCCTATTTATTAAAGAATCCATCTCGTAATTCTATTGAAATGAAAGACTTTGGTAGTTTTATTGGTAGTTTATTAGTACGAAGTTTTAAGCGCAGTGAGGATGTATATATGGCAATGAAATGTCGAGGCTTTGATGTTCATAAAACATATCATCAATATGTGACGTTTGAAGTTGAAAATTATTTTTTAATAATGATGATGTTAGGTTTGTTGATGTTAATAAAGGTGGTTATATAATGATAAAGATAAGACAAATGAATGTTGTTTATGATCAAGTGATTCAGGCATTAGAAGATATTAATCTTCATCTTGATAATCAGAAATGTATTGGTATTGTTGGTCAAAATGGTTCTGGTAAATCAACTTTATTATCATCACTGGTTAATCTTGTTGAACATACTGGGGATATTGAAGTTGATGATTTATCACTTAATAAAAAAACAGTCACTACTTTTCGTCAAAAGATTGGTTTGGTTTTTCAAAATCCTGATCATATGTTATTTTTACCTAGTGTTAAAGATAATTTATCTTTTGGTTTAATTAATCAAGGGTGTCTTAATGATGAGATTGAACAGCGGATAAAAGAAATATCTGAGATATTTTGTATTGAGGATTTCTTAGATAGAAATGCTAATCATCTATCAGGTGGACAAAAAAGAATTGTTTCACTAGCAAGCGTTGTTATAATGAAACCAGAAATATTATTGCTAGATGAACCATCAGCATTTCTAGATCCTAAAAGTCGTAGAAACGTTATGAATATTATTAAAGATTTAGATCAACAAATTATTTTTTCTACACATGATTTAGATATGGCATTAGATTTATGTGATGAAATTGTATTATTAAATAATGGGAAAGTGGTAAAGGTTGGAAAGACTCAAGATATCTTAACAGATGAACAGTTATTGTTAGATAATGGTCTTGAATTACCTTATCGTTATCAAAGGTGAAAATATGAAGATAAAAGAGATATTAGAAAAAGTCCAAAATCATGAATTATCAATAGATGATGCAAAACAATTGATTGATAATCCAATGGATTATGCGTATGTAGATTATAATCGTGAAAAAAGAACAGGTGTTTCAGAAGTCATTTATGGTTCTGGAAAGACACAAGAACAGATTGCAGGCATTATTCAAAATATGCTTGATCATGAACAGACTCATATTCTTGCTACAAGAGTAGATCAACAAAAAGCTGAATATCTAGAAAAGATATATCCTGATTTTGTATATGATCAAGAAGCAAGAACGTTTGTGTTTCATAAAAATGATAAGCCTCTTAATAAAGGGAAAATCGTTGTAGTCTGTGCAGGGACATCAGATATTCCTGTTGCCAAAGAAGCTGTGATAACTGCTCAGTTTCTAGGTAATGAAGTTGACCTTGTGAGTGATGTAGGTGTTGCTGGGATACATCGTTTATTTCATAAGATGGATATTATTGAATTGGCCAATGTTATTGTTGTTGTGGCAGGCATGGAAGGAGCTTTGGCTTCGGTTGTGGGTGGATTAACGGATAAACCTGTGATTGCTGTACCGACATCAATTGGATATGGTGCTAATTTTAATGGACTTTCTGCATTACTATCAATGTTAAATAGTTGTGCAAGTGGAGTCAGTGTTGTGAATATTGATAATGGTTTTGGAGCTGGATATATGGCTCATAGTATTAATTGTTTAGGAGGAAAGAAATAATGAAAGCATTATATTTTGAATGTCATAGTGGCATTAGTGGAAATATGACATTAGGAGCTTTATCTGAATTGGTTGGTGATCCTCAATATCTTATTGATCAATTAAACCATTTACATATTGATGGATATCGTATTGAAGTTTCTAAACAAGTGAAAAATGGAATTACAGGAACATATGTAGATGTTATTTTAGAACATCACCATCATCATGACCATGATCATGAACATACTCATCATCATCATCATGAACATCGTAATCTATTTGATGTTCATCATATTATTGAAGAAAGTCATATTGATGAAAAAGCAAAAGACCTTGCAAAAAGAATCTTTCAAAGAGTCGCGATGGCAGAGAGTAAGGTTCATAATGAACCACTAGAACAAGTTCATTTTCATGAAGTAGGAGCGATTGATTCTATTGTTGATATTATAGGAACAGCTATCTTAATTCAAAAGATTAATCCAGATGTTATTTATAGTAGTATTGTTAATGATGGGCATGGTTTTATTGAGTGTGCACATGGAACGATTCCAGTACCTGTTCCAGCAACAAGTGAAATCTTTGCAGCAAGTGATGTTATTGCTCGTACTATTGATATTGATACCGAACTTGTTACACCAACAGGCGCTGCTATAATTGCTGAGCTTGCTAGTGAATTTGGAGTTATGCCAGCTATGAATGTTCAAAAGATTGGTTGGGGAAGTGGTACAAAGGAATTAAAGATTCCTAATGTTTTAAAGGTAACTCTTGGAGAAATTAAAGAAGACAATGATGAAATCATTGTTATGGAAACAAATATTGATGATTGTTCAGGTGAAATTCTTGGATATGTTATGGATAAACTTTTTAGTGAAGGGGCATTAGATGTTTTCTTTACACCTATCTTTATGAAAAAGAATCGTCCTGCTTATCGCTTAACAGTTGTTTGTAAACCACTTGATTTAAAAAATATGCAAGCAATATTATTTAAGCATACGACAACAATTGGAATGCGTTATCGTCAAGAAAAAAGAACAGTTCTTGATAGAAAACAAGAGACTATGAAAACTATATATGGAGATATTGATGTTAAAGTGGTAAGTTGTAATGGTGAAACATATGTTTATCCTGAATATGAAAGTTTAAAAGCAATTGCTGATGAAAAGGATATATCGATAAAAGAATTATATAAAATAGTGAATACAAATCATAAATAAGAAAATCTATGAAAATAGGTTTTTTTATTTTGCCCTTGACTTAGAGTTAACTCCAAGGAGTAAACTATAGATAAAGAAGAAAGTGAGGTTAAAATAATGGAATATGTAAATTTAGGTAAAACAGGATTAAAGGTTTCTAAACTTTGTTTAGGTTGTATGGGATTTGGAGAACTTGATAGAGGTGGGATTCCTGGTAAAACTGGTGAAGAAGATGCTAGAAAGATTATAAAGTATGCTTTAGATAATGGAATTAATTTTTTTGATACTGCTAATTATTATTCTTTAGGTGCTAGTGAAGAAATTTTAGGTCAAGCTTTGAAAGATTATGCTTTAAGGGATGAAGTTGTGATTGCAACGAAATTGTATTATCCAATGTATAATGGAGCAAATGCTAAAGGGTTATCTAGAAAGAATATCTTTGCAGAAGTAGAGAATTCTTTAAAGAGATTACAAACTGATTATATTGATTTGTATATTATTCATCGTTGGGATTATACAACGCCAATTGAAGAAACAATGGAAGCTTTAAATGATTTGGTAAGAATGGGTAAAGTTCGTTATATTGGTGCAAGTGCAATGTATGCATGGCAATTTGTGAAAGCAAATAGTATTGCTAAAGAAAATGGTTGGGCACAATTTGTCTCTATGCAAGATATGATTAATCTTGTTTATCGTGAAGAAGAAAAAGAAATGATTCCAATGTGTCAATATGAAAACATTGCGATTACACCATTTTCTCCATTAGCTCATGGAATCTTTAATAAACCATATGATGAAGTGAGAACAGATAATTGTGGTAAACTACAAAATGAATATATCTTAGAACATGATCAAGAAATTATGAAACGTGTCAGTGAACTTGCTAATCAATATCAAGTTCCAACGAGCCAAATTGCTTTAGCTTGGGTTTTAGCAAAACCATATATCACTTCACCATTAGTAGGAGCTTCAAAGATTCAATATTTAGAAGATGCTATTGCAGCATTAAATATTCATTTAACAAGCGAAGAAATGAATTATTTAGAAGAACCATATGTTGCACATAATCAATATGGATTTAAATAAGGATATTCATTATGAAAATACAAGAAATGAGTGATACTTTTGATTTAACTCAAGATACTCTTCGCTATTATGAAAAGATTGGATTACTGACTCAAGTTGCCAGGGATAGTAAAGGAAATAGAGATTATCATCAAAAAGATATAAATCGTTTGAAATTTATAAGTTGTATGCGTGAAGCAGGATTAAGCATTCAAGTGTTACAAAAATATATAGAACTGTATAATCAAGGTGATGATACAATTCTTGAAAGAAAGAATTTATTAATTCAAGAAAGAGACTTATTAATAAAGAAAAAAGAAGCAATTAATGAATCATTAGAAAAGTTAAATTATAAAATAGAAAATTATGAGAAGGTATTAGCTCATAAAGAAATGTAAAATAAGGGGATAATCATGAAAAAATTAGGATTTGGATTTATGCGTTTACCAGTTATAAATGAAGAAGATCGAACAAGTATTGATTTTGAATTGGTGAATAAGATGGTAGATACTTTTATGGAAAGAGGATTTACTTACTTTGATACAGCAAGACCTTATCATAATGGAGCAAGTGAAATTGCGATTGGAAAGTGTGTTGCAGCACGTTATCCAAGAGAAAGTTTCTTTTTAACAAATAAGATGTCAATGGGGTTATTTCAAAAGGAAGAACAACAACAATCTATATTTGATGATCAGTTAAAGGTTTGTCAAGTTGAATACTTTGATAATTATTTAGTTCATAATATGGGTGAAACAAATTATCGTAAAGCTACAAAGATGAAAACATTTGACTTTGTTAAGAAAATGAAAGAACAAGGAAAAGTAAAAGAAATAGGATTTTCATTTCATGATTCTCCTGAATTATTAGAAAAGATTTTAAATGATCATCCTTATGTAGATTATGTACAATTACAATTGAATTATATTGATTGGGATTCACATAGTATTCAAGCAAGAAAATGTTATGAGATTGCTAAGAAACATGGTAAAAAGATTGTTGTTATGGAACCAATCAAAGGTGGGACTTTAGCCAATGTCCCTGATAAAGCAGAGATATTGTTAAAAGGGTATCATTCAGATATGTCAATTGCTTCATGGGCAATTCGTTTTGTGGCAAGTCAAGATGATGTTGTTAGTGTTTTGAGTGGTATGAGTGATTATGAACAATTAGATGATAATACATCATATATGGAAAACTTTATACCTTACAATGATAAAGAATATGAAATTATTAAACAAGTTATTGATATAATTAATGAATCAATTGCTATTCCTTGTACTGCCTGTGAGTATTGTGTAAAAGGTTGTCCAATGAATATTAATATTCCTCGTTATTTTGCGTTGTATAATACTGATAAACAATATGAAGAAAACTATTTTTCACCACAAAAGGTTTATTATAATAACTTAAATGAGGTTTATGGTAAAGCATCTGATTGTATTGATTGTAAACAATGTGAAAATGCTTGCCCTCAACACATAGAAATAGTAAAATGTTTAAAGGAAGTTGCCAACACATTTGAAAACTAATCATCAGATAGTGCTAGACACTATCTGGTTTTTATTTTAAGGGGGAAATTATGTTTAGTTTTAAAGTTGATTTATTAAAGGATAATATATTTAAGGCATTAATTTTATTTGCAATTCCAATGTTTATTGCCAATGTTTTTCAACAGTTATATAACACAATGGATACAATGATTGTTGGAAATATATTAGGAGATGCCTCATTGGCTGCAATAGGAGCTTGTGGAGCAGTTTATGAACTTCTTATAGGATTTTCTCTTGGGGTAGGAAATGGTCTTTCTATTGTGACAGCAAGGAGTTATGGGGCTAATGATGAAAATCTATTGAAGAAGTCTGTTGCTGGGTCAATTGTTATTGGAATTGGATTAACAATTGTCATTATGTTGATATCTGCATTATTTTTATATCCATTGTTACAATTATTAAATACACCAGCTAATATTATCGATGAGTCATTTTCATATATTATTATGATTACAATGTTTGTAGGGGTTATGTTTGCTTATAATCTCTGTGCAGGACTCTTAAGAGCAATTGGAAATAGTGTGATGCCACTTGTTTTCTTAATTATTTCATCAGTTATTAATGTTGGTTTAGATATTTGGTTTATTACTCAATTTCAAATGGGGATTCAAGGTGCTGCAGTTGCAACGGTTATATCTCAAGGTATTTCTGCAGTATTATGCTTTCTTTATATTTATAAAAAAGCACCATTACTTATACCAAGTAAAGAACACTTTCAATTTGATAAACATTTATATCAAGAATTATTAGGACAAGGTTTTTCAATGGGATTTATGATGTGTATAGTTTCTGCTGGAACAGTCATTCTTCAAAGTTCTATCAACAATCTAGGATATCTCACAATTGCTGGACATACTGCTGCTAGGAAACTGAATTCATTTTGTATGATGCCAGCTGGTACGTTTGCTATGGCGTTATCAACATTCGTTTCTCAAAATAAAGGAGCTTCACAAGGTAATCGTATTAGACAAGGTGTAAAGTATGCAAATATCATTGCTATGAGTTGGGCCATTATAGCAACCATCTTACTTTTCTTCTTAGCACCAATGTTAGTTAAACTTTTATCAGGATCTAGTGATCCAACAGTTATTGAAAATGGGACTCTATATTTAAGAATTAATGCACCATTTTATGGAGTATTAGGGATGTTATTAAATCTTAGAAATTCACTTCAAGGATTAGGGATGAAAGTTATTCCACTTATTTCAAGTGTTATTGAGTGTTTAGGTAAGATTGTCTTTGCAATGACACTGATACCAGTATTAGGATACTTTGGTGTTATTATATGTGAACCAGTGATTTGGTGTTGTATGTGTATACAGTTAACATATTCATTTTATAAAAATTCATATATCAAACAATTTAAGTCATAAAAAAGAAATGGACATCCAATGGTGTCCACTTCTTTTTATTCACCTATACATTGTAAGAGAGCGTTACTATCTTTATTTGATATGCTAGATAGTTATTATTATGAGTTTCTAGCTTTAAAGATTGAAAACATTTTTATAAACCCAGTACAATTGAAATAACGTTCTGTTTTAGCCCAATATGGGTAATCATAATCAGAATGTGTAAGTAAATAGTATTCGTAAGTCATGTTCATAGCAATATCCTCCCTTTTAATATTGTTTTGTTTTTAATACAATTACATTATATAACATATTAAATATATGAAAAGGGTTACAAAACATAAATATTCACTCTTTTTTTGTGCTCTCAGCACAAAATGATGATATAATACTCATAGAAGAGGTGATTTTCATGGGCTTTACTATTGAAGATGCATTGGTAGATACAAGTGAACAGTATAAATTAACTTTATTGGCTGGTAAAAACGGTTGTGCCAATGTCATCAGTTGGGTGCATATGATTGAAGATACAACTATTATTCAACAACTTTGGGGTAAAGAATTAGCTGTTACTACTGGTCTTGGTTTTCAAAGTCATGATGCTTTATTTCATTTTATTGAATGTTTGGTTAAATATCATAGTGTTGGTTTAATTATTAATACAGGTAAGTATATTTTTGATATTCCTCAAGATATAATTGATTATTGTAATGATCAAGATTTTCCATTACTTGTTTCTCCTTGGGAAGTTCATATGGCTGATTTGATAAAAGACTTTAGTATGCGTTGTTTATCATCAGAAAAAGAAGATCGTCAAATATCTAAATCATTTATTAAAGCTTTTTTAAATCCTAAATTGATTGAAGAAATACGTGATGATTTAACTGATGCATTTGATGTTGATGGTTATTTTCAAGTTTTATTTGTAAGTATTAGTGGTGTTAATGAACTTGATACAATTGGGAGAAGGCGTTTAACATTTCAATTAGAGTTATACTTTGAAAAGATTGAATGTTATTATAGTTCATTTTGGTTTGATGGTTATTTTGTTTTGGTTGTGAATAACTTTCCTCAGGAACGTTTCTTGGAAGTTGTTCATAAGATGTATGAAAGAGCGAATAAAAGAATCAATGATCGTTATATTCATATAGGAGTAGGATCAAGAGTTAATGACTTTAGAAATATTATTCAATCATATAAACGTGCTTTAAGTGCAGTCAGTATGGCAGTTCAATTTGAACAACCCATTGTTGATTTTCAAGATATGGGAATTTATCAAATCTTATTCTCAATTGAAGATAAAGATATTTTAAAACATATGTATCATCAATTATTAGATCCGTTAATAGAATATGATATAAAACATCATGGTGAACTTGAAATGACTTTATATCATTATTTAAAGTGTGAAGGAAGCCCTCAAATGATGGCTAAACAATTATATATGCATAGAAATACAATCAGTTATCGTTTGACAAAAATCAAAGACTTACTTAATAATGATTTGAGTTCATATGAAGAGAAGTTCCCTTATATGTTAGCTTTTTATATCAAAGACATGTTAAAGTAATTCTATAAAAAACCTTCAAGTTTGATTGAACTTGAGGGTTTCTTTATGTCATCTAGATTATAAAGACATTCAAAGTCACGAACCATTTTATTATAAATATCACGTCTATGCCCAATAGAGATAATTGTTATTGTTTTTTGATCATCATCAATTGTTTTCCATAATAATGATTCAATGTACTGATGAATACTTATCTCTTTTTCTTTCATAATATTTTCTAAGAATTCTATATGATTAGGATTTATCGTGAATTGCATTAAGCTATATCGACAATGGCTTTTGCTTTTTGTTTGAAAAGTGTATAATGATAGAAAAGTCATCCGGTAATAAGTCAAGATAAAAAATTTAGATAAAGAAAAAACTTTCAAAAGAAAGTCTTAAATGAATGCATGATGAAAGGAAACTGTCCATATGACAGTTTTGGCTGTCGCATATTCCTAAATTGATTATTCGTCTGTATCGTGAGATACAGAGACGTACATCTTATTATCACGTAGCAAGACAAAGATGAGACGAATAAGTTTTCTTGATGTAAGTACGAGTGCACGGCGTTGTTTGTGGGTTGAAGCTTCATTATACTTTTTCTTAAAGAAAGAACTCGTAAAATCAAAGCCATGAATGACAGAAAGTTGAGTTGCTTGAATTATGTAATATTT
>JAVWHX010000011.1:0-39563 GCA_036639875.1 Coprobacillus sp. | reverse complement strand
GATTTAATAAAAGGTATTCAGATGTTTTATCAATCAAATATTGATAACTTTAAACCACATATGAAGGTATCAAAAGACATAGCTATATTAATTATGTCAATTGTTAATAATGAAGATTTCATAGAAATCATTCAAGAAGAGGAAGGAGAAAAGATAGATATGTGTACATTAACAGATCAGATTAGAATGGCTGGAAAACAAGAAGGAAGAGTTGTTCTTTTGACTAAACTTTTAAAAGGAAGATTTCATTCTTTAAGACAAGAGATAGTTATAGGTATAGAGAATAGTAGTCTTGAGCAACTCAATTCATTAGAAAATCATTTCTATGAAATCACTAATCAAGAAGATATTATAAGAATTTTAAACACCAATAAATAGTAAGACAAAGAAGATGTAGAACTGAAAAGTGATATATCTTCTTTGCTTTTAAAACGTATATATGATGTGTCTTTCATTCTTTATTCAGTTATTTGAAATATCGGTAAAAAGAAAAGTGTTGCAAAGCAACACTAATCTAAGTTATCTCCATTTGTTTCAATAACTTTTTTATACCAATAGAATGAATCTTTCTTTAAACGACCAAAATCACCTGTACCATCATCATTTCTATCTACATAGATAAATCCATATCTCTTAGCCATTTCGCCTGTAGAAGCAGATACAAGATCAATACAACCCCAAGGAGTATAACCAATAAGATTAACACCATCTAAAATAGCTTCATGCATTTGTTCTATATGTTCTCTTAAATAACCAATACGATAATCATCATGAACACTACCATCAGATTCTAACTTATCATAAGCTCCTAATCCATTTTCAACAACCATCATTGGTAATTGATAACGATCATAAATTTCATTTAATGTATAACGTAGTCCTTTAGGATCAATTTGCCATCCCCAATCAGATGCCTTTAAATATGGATTATTAACACCACCCATAATATTTCCTTGACCTTTCGTTTTATCAGGATCAGCACTTTGACATACAGACATATAATAACTAAACGTGTAGAAATCAACAGGTCCAGCTTTTAAGATTTCATCATCCCCAGCTTCTTTCTTAATTTCAATATTATGTTCTTTAAAATATCTATTCATATAACTTGGATAATATCCACGACATTGAACATCACTACAGAAGTTATTCATAATATGATTTGTTTGTTGATTTAAAATAATATCATCAGGATTACATGTTAATGCATAAGATGTTGCATAAACAATCATACATCCAACTTGATAATTTGGATCAATCTTATGTGCTAATTGAACTGCTTTCGCACTTGCTAAGAATTGATGATGTAACCCTTGGAAACGTAATTGAGGAACATCAACTTGTGACATAAAATCAGTTGTCTTTTCTGTTTCATTTAAAATCCCTTGAGATAAGAATGCTCCCATAGGCATAGTTGCACTATTAATTTCATTAAAAGTTAACCAATATTTTACTTTTCCTTTATATCTTGTAAAGATTGCCTCACAATACTTTAAATAAATATCAATCATTTCTCTTGAAGACCAAGCATTATATTTTTTAGTTAAAGCAAATGGTACTTCATAATGAGAAATAGTGATTAATGGTTCAATATTGTATTTTAAACATTCATCAATTAAATCTTCATAAAATTTCAAACCAGCTTCATTTGGTTCGCTTTCTTCACCTGTAGGAAAGATACGTGTCCAAGCAATTGAAAAACGATAAACCTTAAATCCCATTTCAGCAAATAACTTAACATCTTCTCTAAAACGATGATAATGATCAATCGCATCATGACTTGGATAGAAAATCCCTTCTTCTAATACAGGTGTAATTCTTTTACTTTGTGTATGACTTCCACCAGTACATATATCTGGACATGATACCCCTTTACCACCTTCTTGCCATCCACCTTCTAATTGGTTAGCCGCTGTAGCGCCACCCCATAAAAATCCTTTTGGAAAACTCATATGTATTCCTCCTTTTTTATCCCTTACATTATAAAAACATTTCTTGTTTTCACCTAATGATTTTCACAAACTGAAAGCAATTTTCATAATATAAAAACAGTTCCTATAAAATAAGAACTGTTTATTCATTTTTAAAATCTTCCCAATATTTTTTATAACTTTGAAAATGTTGATTCCAATAACCATCTCTAGGATTATCTAGATGATATTCTTTAGCCCATTTTTTAAAGTGTAAATCTAAATATTTATTTAATGCAACTAGATCTTGTTTTTCATGATATAACTTAACTAATCCTAATGGATCATTGAGATTAAGATTATTTTTTTTAAAGTAATCAAACATTTTTAAAACTTGTGTATTGTTTAAAATTTGAAAAGAGTAGCAATCTTTGAGTGTATGAATATCGATATCTATATAGTAATTAAAATAAACAAACATTCCTCTCATTAAACCAATAGCACTGCTCATTGAAATATCAATAGATTGGATATCATTCAATTGAATATTTTCATCTCTATATTCAATATAGTTATCATTAAGATAAAGCATCTCCTCATTTTTTAAGACCTCATTATTCTCAAAAGAAACTTTAACTTTGTTTCTTCGAACATATTCATGTATCTTTTTTTCAATTTCATCTAATTTAACTTTATGTTTTTTAATCAATTCTTGTTTAGTAGATAAAGCACTTCTTATTGATAATTGGCTATTGATAATTAATTTGATTTCTTCAATTGAAACATCCATAGTTCTCAACATAATAACCATTTTTAAATCTTCAATATCTTTCTTTCTATAATTTCTATATCCATTCTCATCTCTCTGCGGAGAGACCAATCCTTCTTTTTCATAATAGATTAAAGTATGTTTTGTGATGTGTAAAAATTCTTCAATATCATGCGTTCGCATATAAACCACACCTCTCTTTCTATGTTCATTAAACACTATAGAGTTACTATATAGTCAAGCATTTTTTAAATTTTTATAAAGAAAGATCCCATTTCAAATGAGATCTGTAGTATTTATTTCCTAATGTATTGAACAGCTACACAACCTGGTCCACCTTGTGTAATAAAAGCAGGTGATAATTCATATATTTCAATTGAAATATTTTTAAACACTTCTTGAATCTGTGCAACGGCCTCTTGGGCTTGTTTTAAAACACCAGCATGAGTCACATAAATATTAAAATCTTCATTAATACCCATTTCTTGAAAAGACTTAATAATTTCTTTGATAGCACTCTTAAATGACTTCTTCATCGCAAATTTCTCTAATCTTTTTCCATCCTTAGTCTTAGTCATAATAGGAGTAATTCTAAGCATTCCTCCTACAGTAGCAGCTAATGGAGTTAAACGGCCACCTCTTTTTAAGAAACCAAAATCTTGAGGGATTAAGAATGATTTTTCTTGAGCAATACTCTTATGTAATTCTTTTTGAATTTCAATTAAAGAAAAACCTTTTTCTTTTAAATCCATAGCTTTTTGAACTAAATATCTATGTGGTCCACATAAAGTCATGGAATTAATTACATGAATATTTTCATTATTATCCATGCTTTCTTTAGCTGATAAAGTACTTTGATAAGTTCCTGATAATCCATCAGCCATATTAATAACCAACACTTCTTCATCAGCATACTTTTCAAACAATTCCATAGTTTCACCAATTGATGGTTGAGAAGATGTAGGAACATGACCAGCTTTTACAATGTTTAAAAACTCTTCACTTGTAATATCCACAAATTCTTTATAACTTTTATTATCAACAACAACATTTAATGGTAAAACATCGATACCTAATTCCTTTCCTTCTTTTGGTGAATACAATGTAGATGTGTCAGTAATGATTCTCATACTTTTCTCCTTTTTATTTATCCTTATATATAAGGTATCAAATCTGTCTAACTTTGTCAACAAAATAGTATTCAAAACCACATAGCGTAGTGGTTGAACCTATTTGAAATATACGATTTATTAAAATAATTATTAAAATTATTTGCATTATTTTTATAAAGTGATACTATTAAAGTAGATAAACAAAGAGGTGAAAGTTATGTTTACATTTGTATGCATGGTTTTTAAAAACAAAAAGAAAGATTATGGTATGTTATTGTTGATATTAACATTACTTATGTCCTTTGAATTTTGTTTTCTAGCAATGTATGATGCATTATCACGTTTAGGTTTAGATGCTTATCTGCTTATGTCAATGAACAGTATTCCCACTCTATCAATATTTATTGCATTAACATTAGGTATTTTTGTAGTCAAATACTTTATTGATAATAAGAAACAAGAATTCTCAATTCTTCTTTTATCTGGCAGAAAACCAAAAGATTTATTCTTTTATCTCATTATCCAATTTGGTCTTCTTTCCTTGATATCACTCATCTTAGGGGTTGGTATTGGATCAGCTATAATGTTACTTATTCAATATATAATAGATTCCTTATCTTTATCGTACTCTCTCACATATCAATTATCAAGCGTTTTATCATTATATCTATGCTTTTTATGTATATCTATAATTGGGATTTTGGCAGTTGCATCTAGACAATTTGTTATTCTTGATACAAATTTATCTACTTATCTCTCAAACAAATCTACAACGAATCTCAAAATAGTTCCAATCAAAGTCAGTGCCAATAGTTCTAAGAAAAAAATTCCGATATTCTCAATTTTTCTTTCTGCACTATATCTTTATATTACAGTTACTCAACTCAAGCTTATTATGGATCCACAAATGAGTTTATATAATTTACTAATGGCATTTATGTTATCGTTAGCAGGAATTATCTTTATTATGAATATATTGATTCCTTTACTTTATGATATCTTACATGATCGTATTTTATTAAAACATCCGATTTTAATGAATGGATTAGCACAGTTTAATAGTTTTCTTAAAACATTAATGACATTACTAAATCTTAATGCATGTATCTTGCCTATTCTTTTATTCTTGTTATTCTTTTCAGAACAAAATAATTTGATACAAGTGATTTTAGTTCCATGCTTTATAATGAATATTATTATGATAATTTTATGTTTTATCCTTCGTTTTTCAATCTATAACAAACAACAGCTACCTTCTCTAGCAATATTTCATTCTTTAGGTTATCGTTCTCAGCAATTATTCTTTATCTCTTTAATTAAGAACAGTATCTTTGCATTATTTGGAATATTCATTCCATTCTTCTTATTATACCAATTGTTTATAAAGGCTATTCGTGAAGGATTTATAAATCAAGATTTAGGAGTGATATTAATGATTTTCTATGTCATTGTTTATATCGGTTTGGTGATATTTATTATGATTAAAGAAAGGTTATCACAAAAGGAGGTTGTCAATCATGTCAAATATCTTAATAGAGGCCAATAACATATCAAGAGTTTATGACCCAGATATATTTCTGAAAAGAGGAAAGAATTTCTATGCTTTAGATAATGTGAACTTTATATTAGAAGAAGGTGATTTTACATGTATAATGGGTCCTTCAGGTTCAGGAAAGAGTACACTTTTGAATTGTTTATCAACACTCGATAAAGTGACTTCTGGACATGTCCTTTTAGATGGCACAGATATGACTACTTTAAATAAAGATAAGCTTTGTGAGTTTAGATATCAAACTTTAGGTTTTATCTTTCAAAATCACAACCTTATTCCTTATTTAACAATCTTTGACAACATTGCTACTCCTGCTATCTTAGGAAAACAAAATGCAAAAAAGTTACATCAAAAGATTATTGAACTTTCTACTGAGTTAGAGATAAAAGACTTGTTAGATAAATATCCACATGAATGTTCTGGTGGTGAATGTCAAAGAGTTGCTATTGCTAGAGCATTGATCAATGATCCAAAGGTTATCTTTTGTGATGAACCAACTGGTAATCTAGATTCTAAGAATTCTCATAAAGTTTTAAGTATTCTTTCTAAGCTTAACAAACAAGGGACTTCTATTATCCTCGTCACACATGATCCCATGATAGCAAGTTATTCAAAAAAATTAATGTATTTGTATGACGGAGGGATTAAAACAGCCATTCGTAGAAATGACGCTTCACAGATGGACTTCTTTAAAACAATTAGTGAAGTAACAATGCAAGACAGTCTCGTTCATGAATTTCAAAACAATGATAAATAAAGGGGAATCCAATTATGGAAAAAGACATTGAAGTTATTAAAATTGATAATGTAGAAAAAGAGTTTGTTTCAAGACAATCTGTTTATATGATCATTAAAGATCAACCGATTGATGAAGTTATTGCAAAACACAATACACCTTTTACAATTGATGGTACTGATGTTTATTATCGTAATAAACATAATGATGATTTATATTTTAATCTATCTTCAATTAAAGAAATTCAGTTAGATTTAAAAGCTAGATATGTTAATTTTGGTATTTTTAGTCAATTCACTTTCTTTACATTAATAGATTTTGTAAGTGATGAAGGAACATATCAATTTAGTGCAAAGAATCAAGATGATTTGATTCGTGTCATTCAACACTTTCATTCTTTATCTATACCACTTATTGATCCTAGAGAAATAGAAGCAGCTTATAAAAAATATCCAAGAGAATTAGAAAGATGTAAGTTCTTCCAAAGAACGCATAAAGACCTTATTAAGTATGGGGCATATAATCAAGAAAGTGTACTTGATAGATATAAGAATAAGAAACGTTAAAACAGGGATAAAAAATTATCCCTGTTTTTCATGCTCATCTTTGTGTTTAAATTTCTTTATCACTACTATAAAGCATACACTAATCACAATTCCCTTTAATATGCTTGTTAAAGATATTGACCACCAAATCCCATTTAACCCTAATACTGTTGCAGAAAGAAGAATAATCATAGGTATTCTTATGGCTGTTAATGTCACTGAAACAAACGAAGGAATAAATGTTTTTCCTAAACCATTGAGTGCTCCAGCTAGTGTTAATTCCATACACATAAAGAGTTGTGAGATACCAAGAATTCTTAAATAGTCAACACCTAAAGGAATAACGTCTTTTTCACTAATAAAGATTTGAAATATAAACTGTGGAAGTAAAATCAAAACAGCAGTTGTAAACAAACCCCATAAAGCACATACTTTTACAGCTGAAGCAGTTCCTTTTTTGACTCTATCTATTTTTGATGCTCCATAATTTTGGGCAACAAAGGCACTTAAAGCACTTCCAAATCCTTCTGCACTCATCCAAGATATTGATTCTATTTGTGATCCAACTTTTTGAACAGCAATTGCAACATCACCATATCCTGCAATAAATCTTGCAATAACCATTGATATAAATGTAAAAGTCATACTTTGAATGCTTACTGGAAATCCTATTCTTAATATCTTTTTATAAATAATCTTTTGAACTTTATGTTTTAATGAAAAGTTTGCAAATACATATGTATCTTTTCTAATAAAGATAATCATAAAGATTAAAACAATAACTTGAGCTATAACTGTCGCTATGGCAGCACCAGCAACACCCATATCAAATGTAAAGATAAACAATGGATCCAATACAACATTTAAAACCAATCCAATTGTTGTTGCGACAAAAGGATGATGACTATCTCCCATCGCTGTCATTAAACTTGTAAAAATTTGATTTAAAAAGTTAATGACAACCAAACCACATGTAATAATAAGATATATCTCTGCTTGTTGAATAATTTCTGGAGATGTTAATCCAAAGAAACTAATCATTGGTTTATAAAATAATAAAGTCATAATTCCAAATATCATTCCAAATAATATACCTAATCTTATTGTTCCTAAAGCATACTGCTTTGCTTCCTCTTGACGTGATGAACCAATCGCTTGTCCTAAACAAACTTGTCCACCCATTCTTGCTAATGTACTTAACCCATTTGATAACCACATATACATTCCAGCACTTCCAACAGCTGCAACAGCACCCGCTCCCATCTTACCAATCCAAATCATATCAGTAAGATTATATGCCATTTGAATAAGTGAAGTTCCCATAATAGGTAATGCCAATCTAGTCAATGTTGAAAAGATTGGACCTTCTAATAAATTGATTTTTTTATCCATAATACTCCCCTTATTACGCTTTAAAAAAAAGATAGATAGCTCTATCTTTATTCTTCTATAACACCCATAATTTCTAATATTCTATTTAAGTCTTTTGTATCTGTATACTTAATTGTAATCGTATTTGTATCAACTTTAATCTTTGTACGATACTTCTTTCTAAGTAACCCTTCTACATAAACATATTCTTTTGGTTTTTCTTCTTTTGGTTTTGCTCTTTTAGCATCTTGAAGTTTTATACCTTTCACAATATCTTCTACTTCTCTAACAGATAAAGACTGATCTATTGCTTTTTGAGCAACTTCTAATGCTTTATCAGCTTCAATTGTAATCAATGGTTTAATATGCCCCATTGTTAATACACCTTTTAAAATATAATCCTGTAACTTCTTAGGCATCTTCAAAAGTCTCACTGTATTTGCAATATGAGCTCTAGATTTACCAACTCTTGTCGATAACTCTTCTTGAGTTATTTTTAATTTATCCATCATTGATTTATAAGCTTGTGCTTCTTCAATAGCATTTAAATCTTCTCTTTGAATATTTTCAAGTAAAGCAATTTCCATCATTTGTTGATCAGTAAAATCAACAATAATTGCTGGAACCTCTTCTAAACCTACAATTGTAGCTGCTCTAAAACGTCTTTCTCCAGCAACAATTTCATATCCCTTAACAGATTGTTTTAAGATAATTGGTTGAAATATTCCATGTTCCTTAATAGAAGATGCTAACTCATTTAACTTCTCTTCATCAAAATACTTTCTTGGTTGATAAGGATTTGGACGAATATCTTTTAATGGAACTGTAATTTGTGATAATTGAGGTGCTTTCTTTTCAATTGCATCAATCACAGACTTTAAATCTGCTCCTTGCGATGCATCATTAAAAATTGCATCCAACCCTTTACCTAACTTCTTTGTTTTCTTACTTGCTGCCATTACGTTTCACCACTTCCTTAGCTAATTTTGCATAAGCCTTAGCCCCTTCTGATTGACTATCATAATCAAATATATTCAATCCTTCAGATGGTGCTTCTGATAATTTAATATTTCTAGGTATAACAACATCATATACCTTTTCTTTAAAGTACTTTCTAACTTCTTGTGAAACCTCAATACCTAAATTAGTACGAGAATCTAACATTGTTAATAAAACACCTTCAATTGTTAAATCTTCATTAAAAACATTTTGTGTTAATAAAATAGTATTTAATAATTGGGTTAATCCTTCAAGAGCATAATACTCACATTGAACAGGAATCAATACAGAATCAGCCGCTGTTAATGCATTTGTATTTAATAAACCTAATGCTGGAGGACAATCAATAATCACATAATCATAATTATCTTTAACTTTATTTAAAGAATTCTTAAGTCTTTGTTCTCTTCCAGATTTGATTTGAGAAAGTTCAATTTCAATACCAGCCAAATCAATATTAGCAGGTACAATATCTAACCCCTTTACACTTGTATGAACAATAATATCAGCCATAGGAACATCATCAGTCACAGCATCATAAACAGTTAACTCTAGTTCACTACGATCCACACCAGTCCCTTGTGTAGCATTTGCTTGAGGATCAATGTCAATAAGGAGAATCTTTTTCCCCATATATGCTAAAGCAGCACTTAGATTAACACTTGTTGTTGTTTTTCCAACGCCACCTTTTTGATTTGTTATTGCTACTACTTTTGACATAATCTTTCCTCCCATAACTCACTGTGTGTTTTATTATTGTACCATAGGTTATTTCTTTTTGATACCAATTTTTTCACCCATAAGCACTCTTGTTTCATCATGAGTCAATGAATTTTTAATGATATCTTGATCTATTTCTACTACATCTTTTTTTATAAACATAACAATTGTAGAACCACCAAATTCAAAGTAACCTTTTTCTTCACCTTTAAGAAATTGTGTCTTTGAATGATTCACAATCTTTCCAACCATCATTGCTCCTACTTCCATATAAACAACATCTCCAAAGTTCTCTGTATGTAACAAAGAATAAGAACGTGAATTTTGTTTATAAATTGGATAGTAATCATTAGCAATTGGATTGACAGTATGAAACTTACCTTTAATATAACAATCTTTTTCTTTTGTTCCATTATCAATAAAACAATAACGATGATAATCATCTACTGTTAATCTAAAAATCAAGCAAATACCACCTTGGTATTCCTTAGCTAATAAATCATTTTGTAACAAATCTTCTATTGAATAAAGAGAATCTTTAATCTTTAAATGTGTATCTTCACAAATTGGATAATATGTTAACTTTGAATCAGCAGGCGCACAAAAAATATCTTTATCTAACTGTACAGGTCTTTTTCCTTCTTTAATTTTTCGCGTAAAAAAATCATTATAACTTGAATATGTTTGTTCTATGTATTGATCCATATCTATATGATTACCCTCAATAAATGGTTGAATCTTCCTTTTAGATAAAGAATGATTCATATACCATCCACCAAGATGTGTAATAAAAGGAAGGGTTAATACCTTAAGTATACATCTTCCTAATACGTGACTATATAATGTCTTTAAAAGTTTATTTTGACTTTGATCAACGATAACTTCTTGACCATTTCGATTATATATCTTCATTACAATACAAGCATCCCAATACAAACAAGTAATCCAATAAATGTCATAATAAGAATACCTTTAATTCCAGGCTTAACAACTTTAAAATTAACAACAAAAGCGACTGCAACTATCGCAATAAAAGTTCCATATACCAAAGTCATGTTAGTAAATCCAATTAAAGACTTTAATAAATAGATAGCTGGAAATATTAAAGAAGCGCTTGTCACAGGTAATCCTTGATAATACTTTCTTTTTTCTACAGTTTCATTTTGACGTATTTCTTCAGCAACATTAAAATATGCAAGTCTACTTACAGCTCCACAAGCAAAGATACAGAAAATAAATCCCCAGTACCATTGAGTCAATCCCATAGAATAACCAATTATTGTTGGAAAAATCCCAAAAGCAATAACATCTACAAGTGAATCAATTTGAATACCAAACTTCTTTTCTTCTTCAGTTCTGTCTTTTTTAGTACGAGCAACAATTCCATCAAAAGAATCAAAAGCCCCACATAAAAGCAAGCATATAAGTGCTCCAACATATTCTTGATTAAAAGCAAGATGTGTTCCAAACATAGCACTTATTAGACTTAAATAAGTTAATATAACTGTATAATTATAATATCCAATCATATAGTTCTCCCATTTGTTAATTTAACATGAGTATTATAACATACTTCTACAAATATTTATAGAGCATATTTAATCGAAAAATAAAACTATGTTAACACATAGTTTACATTTCAATATTTATCCCACTTGTAATTCTCTTATTTACTTTTTCTTTCATTTTAGATATTGATATTTTAATACCTTTATATCCATTTAAACCATGCTTTAAAGCTAGTTCCTCTGTATAATCTTTAAGCCTATAAACTGTGAAATTATTTCTTGTATCATAGACATTTTTCTTATTAGATGCTTCATAATGATTAATAAGTGGTGTTAATGTAACATTATCTATCGATAATTTATTATCTTTTCTAACAAAATCAAACGATAACATACCACCTAATTGTGTATCTTCTTCCATCATTCCATGAACAAAGTTTCCTAAACTATAAGCCATTAGTGTTTTATGCCCATCTTTTCCTTCTATCCATTCAACAGGTTGTAGGGTATGAGAATGAGTTCCAATAACTACATCAGCTCCAGCATCAGCAAATACTTTTGCATATTGTTTTTGAAAACTATTAGGTTCAGTATCATACTCATCTCCCCAATGTGCAGAAACAACTACAAAATCACTAATCTCTTTAGCATTTTCAACATCTTTATTAATCACATCTTCATCAAAGAAATTCATAAAATAAGAATTGGGATAATTTCTTTGATTAGATAACTGATTATAAGAAAGAAGAGCTATTTTAAATCCATTCTTTTCAACAACAGTAATATTGTCTCTTTCAGCTTGAGTTTTATACAATCCAATATACTTCATATTCTCATACTTTTTAAAAACATCTATAGAATGTTCAATCGCTTGATATCCTTTATCTAGTGAGTGATTGGTAGCTCCATTCACAATATCAAAACCCAATTCATTTAAGTTTTGAGCCATACTATCAGGAGTATTAAAATTAGGATATCCAGTAATCTTTAATTTATCTCCGCCTAAAATAGTCTCTTGGTTGACAAAAGAAAGATCTGCCTTTTCAATATAAGATTTAATATTTTGATAATAAGGCATAAAATCATATGTGTTTCCTTTTTTAGCGACATCTAGCAACTTTTGATGCATTAAGTTATCACCAACTGCCATAAACGATAATCTCTCTTCATCAACAACTAAAGTATTGTTTGTTTCCTTTTTAGGAGCACTTTGACACCCCACTAAAAACATCAATGCTATTAATAGTTTCATTATTTTCATAAAATCTCCTTATTTCGTAGTGCTTCCAAATCCCCCATTACGAATATCAGTTACTTCATCATCTTCCACTATTCCATATTGCATAAATATTCCTTGTGCAAAGCCTTCCCCAACTTGAACATCTACTGTTTTGTCTTCATTAGAATCATTTGTTATTTTAATGAAAATATGTCCTTCATTATCTGAATAAAAATAGTCACTATCAATAACTCCAACAGTATTATTTAATTGTAAACGGAACTTGAATCCTAATCCACTTCTAGGATAAATCATTAAGACCCAACTTTCATTCATTTCACATCTTATACCTGTAGGAACTTTTAATGTTTCTTGAGGTTTTAAATTGATTTTAATTGGTGTATAAAAATCATATCCTGCTGACCCCTTAGTTGCACGTTTTGGTAACTTTAATTGATCATATATTTCTTTAATCATTTCTTTCGATGCTGATGCATCAAAATCTAAATAAGCTTCTTCAAATTGTTTTAAAGAAACTTTATAAAATTTTGCTGTATTCATGTAGTCCTCCTATTGGTTATAATACTCTTCTAACGTTATCCCTGATTCATTTAACTTTGTTGCAAGTTCAACACCTACATAACGCATATGCCAAGGTTCATATGCATAGTTTGTAATTGCAATCTTATCTTTAGGATAACGAATAATAAATCCATACTTATAAGCATCACTGATTATAAATTTTCCTAAAGGGGAAGTCGCAACTGTTTCATTTAATCGATTACCTGTTGTTGTATATGAAATATCAATTGCTAAACCTAATTGATGTTCACTTCTTCCAGGATAAGCACTATACATAGATGCATATTGTTCTCCTCTTACTTTCACTTGATTATTCCAATACAATGTTTGTGTATCATTTGTACGATAACCAGAAATAGAATAAATATTTATTCCTTTTGCTTTTGCATCGTTATAAAACTTAGTATATGCAACATTTGCTTCTTTTCTTAATTTTTGACTTTTATTATCAAGAACAGGTTCCAAATCATTAGGAACCCATCCTTTTGGTATTTGGTTAATTTTATTAACCAAAGCAGTTATATCATCTGGATTCTCTATTGTATCTGGTGTCACATCTAAAGGATTATAAATCCCTTTATCATCCATCTTTACAACATCAACCTTTAATGACTTCCTCACCTCATGATGATCACTATCTTTAAGTGAATAATCAACTTGATAACTTCCACTCTTTGATGTTTCAATATCAGTATATTCAACCTTCGATACCATATCTCCATCTTCTTTATCACTTGCTGTTTTAATAAATGATTGATAATTAAATGACTTATTAACAGCTACTTGTACACGTGATTGAGACAATTCTAAAGTAGGCTCAGTGTCAGTCTTTGTTATCGTTTGTGCTTGAGAACAGCCAGTTAACATTAATAAACTTGATAAGATTATTTTTTTACATTTCATGTTTTATCCTCTCTAGCGAACTCCGCCTCCGCCTCCACCAGAGAAGCCTCCACCGCCACCTCCAAAGGAAGCACCACCACCAAATCCATCTGATCTCGCAGCTTGGGAAGCATTGTTTGAAGCACGCATACTGTTATATGCAAACATATGAACCATATGCATCGTATAGATAGTATCTAATTCAGATTGTTGATTAAATGTAGGACATAATTCTCCTAATTGTTCTTGAACTCTATCAGCTATACCTAGTATAGAAGCATATATAAGATATTCTTCCCACATTTTCACTTCAATAACTTCTTTTTCATTAATTAAACTCATTTCTTCTAAAAATGCTTTTAATCCATAAATATGTTCCATCTCTTCTCTAATACTTGCGTCATAACAATCTATATCAGAAGAAATCTTGAATCCCATAACTTTACTATATCTTTTTTCAATCGTTAACAAACCTTTATTTTGAAGGTCTCTAATCATATAACCTTCAACATGATTAAACCAATCATCTATCTTTTCATAATTCGTTTTACACCAAAGTTCAAATTCTTTTGTTTCTAACTGAACATTTCCTCCAGAAGCTTCTTTAAAATAATTTAAAAGTTCTTCTTCAAAAGGATAAACACAAGGAATATCTTTATTAAAATCAATAGAGAAACCATCTTTCTTAAATATCCCTAAACTCTTTTCTTCTCTTTTTTCAAATTGAATATAACCTTTTTGTATCCATTTTAATAAGATAGCAGCAATCATTCCTCCACGATCATTATTATAAATCAATTTAAACTTCTTTGCTAAATAATAAAACTTAAATATATCCTTATCACAAGGAATATCTCTAAACATAATAATTTCTTTTTTAGGTTTAAGTGGTATATGATCATTAAAAATGAACTTACCATTATTAGATATTTTCTTTGAAAAAGAAGCTATACAGAAAATAAAGAAAGCCATTCCTATGATTGTAACAACAATAAAACCAAAAATAATTAATGGTATTCCATCTTCTGAATAATCACTACCTTCTTTAGCATCAGCTAAAATATCATCAAAATCTTGATTTGTTGCTTGTGCCTTTTTAAACATTCCATTATCCATACGCATTAAAAGTTGCATTTTCTGTTCACTATCAACATTTTGATTTGTCTTCATCACAACTTTACCATCCATGAAATTAACATCACCATGATATCCAAATGCATAAATAGAACTATTTTCTTTATTAAATGCTTGAGAAGACGATAATGTAATTGTTGCTTGCCTTGTATCTAACGCTAAGTCAGTAAAGAAAGCATAATTCAACCCCTGATCGTTTTTATATTGTTTTACAAAGTTAGAAACATCATATTCAAATGTATATGTTTTAGATCCATAATTACCAATTCCAAAACATAATTCATATCCACCACTCTTTGTAACCAATCCACATTTCCCATTTTTCTCACTTTTACTCGCATCAACATCCCATTCCCCAATATTTTGATATTGACGTCCTGTATTATCCTTAACCTTTAAGTTAGATAATCGAGAAGATCCCATATTATTGAAGACCTTATAAACCTCTGTACCTTTATTAACATCCATATCCCAAACTTCTTGAATATGAGCAGACCCATCATCATTGATATATGCAGTAATACGCATATCATTGATTTGAGTTGATGCTGCTGAAATTGGTGTTAAAGATAATAAACTAATGATAAAAAGAGAAAATATGATACATATTTTCTTCTTCATTTAAAACTTAACCTCAGGAACTTTTTTATCTGCTTCATCAGTTTCAAAGAAAGCAATTTCTTTAAAACCAAACATACCTGCAATAATATTTGAAGGGAACATTTCAATCTTATTTTGGTATGAATAAACAGTATCATTATAGAACTGTCTTGCAAAAGAAATTTTATCTTCTGTATCTCTTAATTCATTTTGTAATTGAATAAAATTAGTATTTGCTTTTAAATCCGGATATGCTTCACCTAACATTAATAATTTACTTAATGCTTGTGTTAATTCTCCAGAAGACTTCATTTGATCTTCCATAGAAGAAGCCGTTGTATAAGTATTTCTTGCTGTAATAACCGCATCTAATGTTTCCTTTTCATGAGTTGCATAACCTTTAACAGTTTCAACTAAATTCGGAATTAAATCTGCACGTCTTTTTAACACAACATCCACTTGTGCCCATTGTGCCTTTACCTTATTTCTTAATCTTGTAAGTGAGTTAAATGTTGTGAATACAAATATTGCTATTAATAAAACAACAACCCCAATTATGATAGCTACCATTTTTAAATCCTCCTTAATGATACCATTATAGACTATTTCATTTTTAATTTCCTTAAGATTTGGTAAATTTTTTATATATTTAGTTGACTTTGTCAGTTAATAGATATATATTTGACTTAGTCAGTTATATGGAGGTGACATTATGATTCCATCATTATCTTATTATTCAACTTTACTAAGAAAAGATTTTATTGATTATTGTAATCATCAGTTGTTAGAAATGGATTTATCTCAAGGCTTGCTTTTCTATATTTTATATGTTGGAAAACATCCAAATTGTTCTCCTAAGCAATTAACACAAGCACTGCATATGGACACAGGACATACAACAAGATCACTTTCTAAACTTCAACAAAGTGGATTTATAAAACAAGAAAATAACCCTCACGATAAAAGAGCTCATGTTTTAAACCTTACTCCTAAAGGAGAACAAGCTTTTAAAACAAGTCATGATTTATTCTTAAAATGGGACCAAGAAGTTATGAATGAACTCTCTAAAGATGAACAAACACAATTATTATCACTTTTAAAGAAAGTCAGTTATAAAAAGGAGAAAATATAAAATGAAATATTCAATTATTTATAACAGTTATACAGGAAATACAAAATTACTTGCTCAAACAATTTTAAACCAATTACCAAAAGAAGATTGTGAGTATTTTGGAACAATCCATGATACTGAATCAGAATTATTATTTATTGGATTTTGTACTGATAAAGGAAATTGTAGTGAAGAATTAGCCACTTATTTAAAAACATTAAAAGATAGAAAGATATTCTTATTTGGAACTGCAGGATTTGGTGGTAGTCAGGAATATTTTGATAAAATATTAGATAATGTAAAAAAATATATAGATGAATCCAACGTTATAATTGAAACATATATGTGTCAAGGCAAGATGCCTATGACCGTGCGTCAACGTTATGAACAGATGGCAAATAGTAATCCTGGTAAATTTGATTCATTAATTGTTAACTTTGATAATGCTTTATCTCATCCCAATAGCCAAGACTTAGAAAAACTAAGCCAATTAATTAAACAATTTCATTAGATACAAAGAAGACTTCTGAAATTCATCTAGAAGTCTTCTTTTATTATACTTTTTAACAATCAAGTAATAGCTCAATATATTCTTTTATAAAATCAACGCGATCAAAAATTGTTGGTTTAAAATAAGATGTCACTGCTATAACTATATTTTTAGATTGATTCACATATATAACATTACCACTATTGCCAATAGCTGCATAAATATGTTCATCTATAATCCACCAAAGATATCCATAAGACATATTTCCAAATTCTTTTCCACACTTATAATTTGGTTGTGTTATTTGTTCAATCCACTGAGATGATACAATTTGTTTCCCTTTATGAATTCCTTTATCTAGACAAAGCTGTCCTATCTTCGCCATATCTATAGCCGAAAGACATAAGCCATATCCTGCTGCACCTATCCCTTGTTGATCACAGAACCATACATTTTCTTTTGGATCTTTACACATTGTAAAATGTTTATGTTCTTGGGCAGTTTCAGCCAAGTAGTTTATATGTTTTTGTACTCCAATCGGTTCAAATAAATACTTATTCGCAAAGTCAACAATCTTAAGACCACTTGTTTGAGAGATAATTCCAGTTAATATATGTATCCCTAAAGTTGAATACTTAAATTCACCAGTCAAACCTTTTCTACCACCCAAGAAGTCTAATGCTGCAATTGTCCAGTCATCACTTGAACAGATTCGAGTCCATGGTTCATACTTATATTTATATGGAGCAGTCATTGTTAATAGATGTTTGATAGTGACCTTTTGTATCGTCTTTTCTCCCCTTTTTATCTTATAATCAGGAAAGAAATCTAAAACTGGTTGTTCAACACTTTTTATAAATCCTTTATCAATTGCTATACCAACAAGTAATGCAACTATACTTTTTGTTGCTGACATAACATGGCAAGTATCAGTTTTCTTGTAATCATTCCATTCATCAGAATAAACTTCTTTACCATCTTTATAACATGATATTTGGCAGATGTTAGGTTGGTGTTCCTTAATAAAATCATGTAATTTACTTTTATTCATATTATTATTCTCCATTTAATTTAACTACTCATTTCCTTTTTTATGAACAGTTATTTTTTTTACAGGATAATAAACTTCAGTTATCAATTCATTTTCTGATGTGACACTACTTGGGTCATTGATATAAACTTCATATAAGGCACTACTAGATTTATAACCTTCTTTTTCCGCCCACTCTCGTTGTTTAATATAGACAGAAGACAATTGAGAATAAGAACCTTTCAAGACTGTTTTTAAACATAGTCCAGGAGAGAAATCTCTTGTTCCAGTAGCATATTCTTTAACAGGTATAGCAAATTCTGTATCTAATCCATATGGAGTAAATTCTTCATCATGAAACAATACCATCGGTGGAGCAGTCATCGTTAATTGATCATCTTTAACTCTTTTCATAAGTTTTCCAAAACAACGCCCATATTCTTGTGGAAAATCAACTTTATGAACTTTATCTCTTATTGATAGGAGATACACATGAGGAACTTCTACCAACTGCACATCAATATTATCTAGATATGACATAATTGATTTACCTTGCTTTAAGTTTAATAAATCTTCGTCTAACTGACATAGATTCTTTTCAATCTCTTGTGCTTGTTTAACAAGTTCTTGTCTTTTTATCATAAGAGTAGAATATAGATTTTCATCTTCTAATACATCCGCTTCAAGAATGCCTTTAATTTCTTCTAATGAAAATTGATACGACTTTAATCTATTAATAAATAACATTGTTTCTAATTGATGAATAGAATAATATCTATATCCATTTTCTGGATTAATCTCTTGTGGTTGTATAAGCCCAATCTCTGCATAATAACGAAGTGTCTTTGTAGAGACTTTACAGATATTTGAAAACTCTCCAATTGATAACATACTTTATCCTCCTTTCAACGTATCATGTACGTCTATTCTCATTGTACACTTTGACCTAAGGGTAAAGTCAATCGCGTAATTATTATCTATCATAACATGAATAATCAATTTTTCTAATCTCAACTATTGTTAAATCAAAAAAAGACGAACCAAATTCGTCCTTTATCAATCAAAAGCATATTATAAAACATTACACATATATACTAGCAAATTTTTATTATATTGATTATATTAATGACAATTAATCCAATAACCACAAGATTAAACAATTTAGTAACATCATTAGGAGTCATTTTCTTTTGTAAATGAGACCCAATAATTCCTCCTAGTATTCCCCCAACAATCATCAAAGGCAATACATCAAATTGAATATTGTTTAACTTACCTGACATAAACATTGAAGTAATTGAGGACATTTGAGTGAAGACAATAATAAGAATAGAATTCCTTGCAGCTTCTTTTGTATCCATTAAAAAGAAAAACATAAGTATACAAATATTCATTGGTCCGCCTCCAATGCTTAAGAAGCTAGAAACAGTTCCTAAAAAAACACCTATTGCTAAAATAAAAACTTTGTTGCTAACTGGCATAGCTATTTTCTTTGTTTGTTTAAACATATATATGAGAATAAAACTTAACATAATAATCATAATAACATTCTGTATAATTGTAATGATTTGATCACTTGTATTTCTTAAAACCAATCCAAAAAGATTATCACCAAGCCATCCTCCAAAAACAGAACCAATAGCTATTGGTACAGCAATCCCAAATTTAAGTTTGACTTCACTTTTCAATTGTTTAATAACTGAAGAAATTGCCATTGCAAAGACCGTAAAGGAAGATAAAACACTGATTGTAGATGCATCATAAGTACCTAATAAATCAAGTACTGGTTTAATGATAACCCCTCCACCAATCCCTGCAATTGCTCCAATAACAGTTGCAAACAAAGCAACCACAAAATATATAATTAACACAATTATCTCTCCTCTTATAAAAACAAAGCCTAAAACCCTTAATAATTGAGTTTAGGCTTTATAAATCATTGACTCTTTTTACTTCTTTTCCTTTAATGGACGAACTGACATAGCTGTTAATTTCAACTGTTCAAAAACTAGGTCTAAATTGTTTTTTACGACCCCAAAATAGATAACATCAACCAAAAAGCTTTGAGAGAACTTAGAACTTACAGCCCCCATTTTCACACGCTTTTCAGTATTAGGAATATATAAACAATAATCAGCAATTTGACTTAAAGGAGTAACTCCTTCTTCAACAATTGCAATAATAGGT
Organism: Coprobacillus sp.; assembly: GCA_036639875.1. Taxonomy (GTDB): domain Bacteria; phylum Bacillota_I; class Bacilli_A; order Erysipelotrichales; family Coprobacillaceae; genus JAVWHX01. The sequence continues at coordinate 19,106 of JAVWHX010000011.1, read as the reverse complement.
GTATTGTTTTGTTTCAATTGTTTTGCAGCTAATAAAATTTCTTTACTATCCCCACCATAAGAAATTGCAATAGCAACATCTTGTGGTTGACTATGTACAGAAAATTCTATATTCATATGTCCATCAAAATTATAAAATGTTTTTTTGTTAACACGATTAAATTTATGATACAAATCATAAGCACTTAAAGAAGATGCACCTATCCCATAAAGAAACACACTATCAGCATTGCGAATAACTGATAAGACTTGACTTAAAACATTAAAGTCAATTAAACTTGCTGTCTTTTTTAATGCAAAATCTATGTGTGAGTATATTTTTGAAACAATGGCTTCATTACTATCATCTGCTTGCAAAATAGGATCAATCTCGTTATCTTCATGACTATCAAGATTATTTTTTGCTACATTGACTTTTAGTTGTTCCAAACCTTCAAAATCTAACTTCTTACACAAACGAATAACTGATGCTCCAGATGTTCCAGTTACATCACCAATACTTTGAGCATTAAGTTGTAAAAACTGCTCACTATTTAATACAATATAATCTGCAATTTTCTTTTCACTGCTTGTTAAAGTATCATATTTAATCTTCACTAAGTCTATAAAGTTCATATTTCCTCCAATATTTCATATATTTCCATTATACATGACTTAAAGCAATTTGTCATAAAATATGAACAATCTTACTCTTTTTAAATAATTATCTTACAAATCGAATAATTGTATCTCTTTTTACCATATCTAATAAACTTAACAATTCAGGATATACATGTCCTACAATATTAACTTTTCCATCTGAATTCAAATTCTTTTTACAAATATTAATTTCTCCAACATAACGACCACTTAGATTATTATCTATTGTGATATCACCTATACATCGTTTTAACGTTTTTCTTTGTAAAACATCATTATATACCCCTCTACCATAAGATAATCTTACAATATGTTCAGTTATATCACGACGAATTGGAATATCCTTATTATATAAGTCTTCATATTCTTTATCCAACACTGCTTTCAAAGTTAAAACATTATCTTTTTGATAATCTAACATCATTTGAATTGCTTCAACACTTGCCTCATTATCCCCAATATAGACATCATCCACATAACAATCTAATAATTCAACACATGCTACATATGGATTTACACCTCTATGTGATTCTAAAGTTGGTAATCCCTCAAAAACAGGACCTCTAAGTTTAACATCACCTTGAACAAAAGCACCAACACGAACATTATTCTTTTTAAATTCTTTATTGATTGAAATCAAATGTTCTTTTTCAAGTCCTGTATAAAGTCTTGGATAAAAGTTATGCATTACTGATATTTTACTCATATCGCATCCTGCATCATTCAATTCTTTAATAAAACTTGGTTGTACATCACTTGCATTCAAGTAAACTTCAAATAAGTTTGTTAATTTCTTAACTTCTTCAACAGTACCATATCCTCCATCTATTCTAATTGCATGTAATCCTAGTTCTTTTATTTCTTCAATATTCTTTATTTTTAATTTTTCTAATGTTCTAGGTGCAATGTCTGGTATAAGAATGATATTTTTATCTTTACAAAACTCAAGAACAGTTTGTATCTTTTGTGAGACATCACCATATTCTTCTTCAATAACTTGTAATGAAGTAAAAACATGAGTAACCCCACAATCAATTACATTAGATAAATAATCAAGATTTATATCTTGAAAATATAAAGATACTCCAATCATCATTTATTCCTCCTTTAAATGTTGTCTATCTAAAGCTCTTACAAAAGGTAAGAACACTAAGAACATAATAATCCAACATATAACAACCCAGATTAATGCAGTAATATCAGCATTTGTTCCTAAGAACGCTTTGATTGGTGCTGGTACTGTCCATGGTATTGATAAATATGGTATTGGTAACATTCCAATCGCACATCCTGCAAATGATAGAATTCCTATCACTACAAATGCAAAGATACTTGGTATCATTAATAATGGATTTAATACAACTGGCACTCCAAAGTTTAATGGTTCCCCAATATTAAACAATGCAGCTGGTAATGCCAATAATCCAATTGCTTTTAAATGTTTTGACTTTGATGTCACTAAACACATTGCAAGTGGTGCTAACCCAACCCATACATATTGATCCATAAATGAATATGATGCAATATGTGGAAGTGCAGTTCCTGCTTGTGCTGCAGCTAGATTTGTTGCATCCATAACTCTAAGAACTGGATCTACTACTGAACCAACAACATTACCACCATGAATTCCAACAAACCATAAAGCTCTGTTGAAGAATGAATTGACAATAACACCAAAGACACTGTCTCCAGCAACAATTAATGGTTTAAATAAGTTTAAAACAAGATTAAGAATATCAATACCTAAGATATATCTCATAATCCACCAGAATAAAATAACAATAGCAGATGGAATTAAAGACATGAAGGCTTCCATAATCATTGGAGGCACTTCTTTAGGCATTTTAATAATAAGATTTTTCTTAATAATAAAACGATAAATTTCAACAGTTCCAAGAGCAATGATAATAGCTGCAAAAACAGCTTTAGGACCAAGGAAACCAAGACCAAGATAAGCAGCCTTGTCAATCACAGGATTATCCTGAATCATCATAAATGAACCAACAGCAAGTAAAACAACAGGCATAGGATCAAGTTGTCTACCATCAGGGTTCTTATCATTGTAGAACTTAATAGCATAGTAAGTCGTTGCAGCAGCAACATAAACAGCGAACATTTGAGTTCCAATACCAGAAGCTCTTGTCAACTTAGCAATAAGATCAGGACCAAGGAATTTAGTCCAAGCATCAATAGGAAGCTGAGCAACGAGTAGGAATAAAGAACCAATCAAAAGCAGAGACATACTAGAAACGAAAGTCTTCTGTAAGATTTGTAGATACTTAAGCGAAGCAAACTTAGTTAACGGTGGAACGAGTTTATCTTCGATAAAGCTAGTAAACTTGTGCATAATAATTTTCTCCTTCTTATAAAATGAGCAATGGCCATTACTTCATGATACCATTGTAGCATACAAGAAATCATATTTCAACAAATAAAATATTAAATATTATTATTGAAATATCATTTCATTTATGTTAACATAAGTTTGTAAGAAAGAATCGAGGTAAAAATCTGTGAAAGTAAATATTAATCAATTAGATACAGAAAAAATTAACTTAAAAACTATAAACATTGACAATGCTGATGCATTGGAAATAGCTCGTTTATTTAATGACGAAGATAAGCAAGTTGCTTATGCAGTTGAAAAACAACTTGATCAAATTGCTCAAGTTATTGATATTGCCGCTCAAACAATTCAAAATGATGGAAGAATTGTTTATATAGGAGCTGGAAACTCTGGTCGACTTGCAGCTGGTGATGCTTGTGAATGTATACCAACATTTGGTGTAGAAGAAAATGTTGTTATTTATATATTAGCTGGTGGCCCTAACGCTCTCATTAAAGCTGATGAAAAAGCAGAAGATAGTTTAGAACAAGGTATTGAAGATTTAAAACAAGCCAACCTTACTTCTAAGGATTTAGTTATTGGTTTATCAGCATCTGGTAGAACACCTTATACAAAAGCTGGATTAGATTATGCAAAATCAATTGGTTGTCAAACTGTTTCTATCGCATGTTCTCACAATGCTATTATCTCACAAAATACAGACATATGCATTGAAATTCTTGTTGGACAAGAAGCAATTACTGGATCAACACGTCTTAAAGCTGGTACAGCGCAAAAGATGGTACTCAACATTATATCAAGTGGTGCAATGATTAAACTAGGAAAAGTATATAAAAACTATATGGTTGATGTAAGTGTAAAAAACGCTAAACTATTTGAACGTGGTAAAAAGATTATTAAAGAAGTCACTAATGTCTCTGATGAAACTGCTGAATTCTATTTAAATGAGAGTCATGGTAAAGTTAAAAATGCTATTGTAATGATAAACAAAAGTATTTCATATGAAGAAAGTGTTAAATTGTTAAAAGAAAATGCCCATATCGGGAAAATTATTCAATCTGTCTAATATACATTAATCTGTATATAGTTTAAATACATTATTTATATATTATATTTTTTATTCTCCCTTAAAATTATAATTATAAATCTTATGTATTAGAAAAAGGATACTCCAGTATCCTCTTTTTTTATGCCTTATTCTGTATATAAAACTTCCCACCTTTATAATAAGATGGGAAGTTTAATTCATATATAATTGTTACTCTTCTCTTTTTCTTTTAACTACATAATACCCGACTCCAATGAGTGACATTAATCCTAATCCTGACAATACCATAATAGGACTTTCATCACCTGTTTTAGGATTTTCATCATCTGTTTTTGAATCATCATGAGATGGTTTTTCAGGTTCTTGATCAATTATTGGAGTATTTCCATTTGCACTAGCTTTAAATTTTTCTATCGCTTTTTCCATAGTCATCAATAACTTTTCAATTTGTTCATCTGTTATATCTGAATTTTGAATTTGTTTTTCACTACTTTTAATTATTTCATTTAATTCATCAATAGTCTTCTGTGAATATTCACCTTTTTTATCACCAATAGTCACTTTAGAAATAAGATCTTTTGCTTCTGCAATCTTATCACTTACTTCTGACACTCTAAATGTGTGTGTTGCTTTTAACAATGTTTGTGTTGCTTGAACAACCTCTAAAATAGAAGTATCTTTTTGAAGTGATTTCTTTGATGTTTCTATAGCTTTATTAAGTTGTTGTATAGCCTTTGGTGTATATTTCAAACTTCTTTTTACAGATGACTCTTTACTTAACTTTTCTGCCATTTCTATAGTTTCATTTAATGGTCCAACTTTAAATTTATAAATCGCATCATCTAATACTTGAATTTGTTTAGAAATCACTGAAGTTTCTGCATCTGCATTATTCATAACCTTTTCTGAATCAGCAATAACTTTATTTAACTCATCTACAGATGCTTGTGAATATTGACCCAATTTATCACCAATAGTCACTTTAGAAATATCCATCTTCGCATCATTAACTAAATTACTTAACTCTGCACTTGTTACATGAACATAAACTGTTGCAGTAATATCATCATGCGTCTCTGTTTTTCCTTTAATGACAATGCTTTGTTGTTCATTAAGTTTTTTAACATTGACTGCATCTAAGTCCCATGTTACTGATGTGACTTTATTAACAGTATATTTATCTCCATCAAAGTTTTCTCTGTTATATACCTGAGTTACTTCTTTTGGAAGATCATTACTTACAGTTGTTTTATCAAAATTACCTTCATAGTATAGATTAACATCTGGTGATTTTGCTTTATTTTTACCATCTTTCCAATTTACAATTGCTTTAACACCACTACCATCATTCATTGCACCATTTTTAAGCATAGTTAATTCAATGATTTGGCTTGCACCAAATGAAGTTGGTGATGTTCCTTTAGGACCTGTTTGATCCCATTTATAGTTCTCACATAGTTCCCAAACATCAATTGACTTCACAAGATAACTATCTAGTTGATTTTTGGCTTCATCATAGAATCCTCTATTAATCAAACCATATACAATAAATGAATTTGGTGCCCATTTTAGGTTATCCATTCCAGCCAATGGCAATGCTGGATTATTAACATCTATAAAGAATTGTTCTAATTGTTTTGCTTGTTCTGTTGGAATATCTTTAATAACAAGTCCACTTAAAATAACTTGTAACCACTCACGAGGTTCTCTTCCAGGTTTTGGAAGAATTGTATGTCCACCTTTAGTAGAGTGAGCATAGTGAGGTCCTTCATCAGTATTATCTGCACAAGCATCTTTTAATGCTAAGACGTCTCCATCTTTATGAAAAATTCTTGTCCATAATCCTCTTGCATGATTGGCACTTGGTAATCCAGCTCCATTACGCAAAGTTTGAGGTCCACTTTTGTCTTGAGGATACGACCCTTTTGCTTCATGTGATAATGGATCACTGAAGAACCAATCAGCATAATTCGCTAAACTCTTTTGGTATTCTGCTTCCCAATAAGAAGCCTCTTTAGCATAATCCCCACCTAAATCTTTACAAATCTTAATCATGTAAACAACATCATTTAACCATGAACTAATATATTCTTGATCGATTTCACTTTTTGTGTTTGTACTTCCATAAATCCATCTTGGATCTGAAATTTTATATTTCAAATGTCTTGTAAGAGCTGGATATATTTGTTTTAATCTTTCTTTATCAGGAGAGACTGTATGTACCATCCAAAATGTTTGAGCTATTCTCGCTGGCAATACTTCACCATTTAGATATCCATTTGCATCAATCATTGCCATGAATCCTTCCATACCACTCCATGCAGCTGAAGGATCTATATACATAATATTTTGAATTTGTAAAACACCTTCCCAACAGTTATTCGCTGGTGTCATTTTAGCCCCAGCAGCTTGTCGGCTTGGCTTACCTAAAGCTTGTTGTGTATATGCATACCCTGTTTCTGGTGTCACATCTAAAGTATTGATTAAATTATGAACATATCCAGAATAATATAAAACTTTGTGTTTATCTTTTGTTACAATTTCATTGTCTTTAATATTTGAATCAGTTAATCCCCATTCATCTGGAACTGGAACTTTTCTTAAAGTGTTATCCCAATACGTTTTTGTTTCCTTATAACTACTTAATAAATTTCCATTGATTGTATTCTTTAACGCTCTATTAACAGCAACTTCTTGTCCTTCTTCACGAGTTGCATAACCAATTGCTATCCCAACTTTTTTAACTGTACTAGGAATATCATACTTCCCTACCCCATCAACAAAAGTTGGTTCAGTTATTGAATTTGTTAGAGTTTCGTTGTAACTTCCATCTTCATTTAAAGCAACTACTTTTATTGCTTGATAAAACAAATTTTTTTGATAAGGTATTTTATCTGTTGATTCTAATAAATCATCTGTTTTAATGACAACATTATTTGTGTCATCCCATTGAGAACGTAAGTTATGTTGTCCATCTTTTCCTCCACCACTCTTTGTAGAGTCCTTAACAACAACATTCAGTTTACTTGCTTCTGAATTGAAATCAATAATTCTACCAATTGTATTCTTATCTACCATAAAATCAATAAGTGAGATATCTCCCTTACCAGTTACTGTACCACTTCTTTCTAATTTATGTGGATACCAAGCAGATTTTATTGTATTAGCATCAATCCTTTGATTATCTATATTAAGTATAGAATTAAAGAACGAAGGTTGAAAACCAGATTTTGCTTCGCCACCAACTGTTCTATTTGAGTTACCATTAATTCCATAGTAAACACCAAATCTCATATCTAAATCCCTATCAACTGGTGTCATTTTCCCATTATCAAATTCCCATCCAGGATTAATAACTAAACGACTATAAGGTAAAGATGCCCATTGATGTTCATTTAGCGTTTGATTTGTTGAAAGACCAGGATCATCATTCTTTAAATCATCCACATCTAATGATGGATTTCCATCAAAATTATATCCACCATATTTCCCTTTTACATTAGAATCTAACGCTTTAGGAATAGAATAATTTGGTTTTATTCTATTTAAACTTCCCATTTCAATTTCATCATCTACTTGTCCTTTTAAGGTAAAAGTCATTTTAAAAGTTTTTTCAGCTAATGACTCATTGTTCCAATTGGACATAGCTTCTGCTCCTGCAATTCCTTCTAAAGAATATTGAAATGATTCTCCATATTGACTATTTGCATTCAAACTATCAGATTGTATAATCATATCCTTTGAGCCTTCTTCAGAACCTTTTACAGATAGATTCCAAGTCATTCCTTCAGAAATTTTATTAATTTTTACTGATAAATCAGAATAATCCCACGTAGGATATGTAAAATCTTTTGATATAGTAGCACTATCTCCAGTTAACTTAAACACTGTTCCACTACTACTATCTTTTCTCTGTGCTCCTGATATTGTCCAATTTTCAGAAGCTTTGAAATCACCTAATTTTATTGTATCAAGGGGCTTTATCGGTCCTGGACCTTGCTCATTCGCCGCATTAACTTGAATGAAGTTTGATGGAATAACCATCATAACTGCCATAAGCGCCATTAATACTTTCTTTGTTTTATTCTTTATCACAATTATTTTCCCTTTCCTCTTTGAGTATCAAATCACTAGTAATATATAATTCTTTTATAATACTCATGATTTATCCTGTATACAAATGGAAGCTCTCGTTTAAAAGCGCTTCCATTTTAACTTGATATTATATCAATGCCTCGCCATTAAGCATTGATATTTTAAAACTATTACTCTTCTTTTAAATGTTGTCTATCTAAAGCTCTTACAAAAGGTAAGAACACTAAGAACATAATAATCCAACATATAACAACCCAGATTAATGCAGTAATATCAGCATTTGTTCCTAAGAACGCTTTGATTGGTGCTGGTACTGTCCATGGTATTGATAAATATGGTATTGGTAACATTCCAATCGCACATCCTGCAAATGATAGAATTCCTATCACTACAAATGCAAAGATACTTGGTATCATTAATAATGGATTTAATACAACTGGCACTCCAAAGTTTAATGGTTCCCCAATATTAAACAATGCAGCTGGTAATGCCAATAATCCAATTGCTTTTAAATGTTTTGACTTTGATGTCACTAAACACATTGCAAGTGGTGCTAACCCAACCCATACATATTGATCCATAAATGAATATGATGCAATATGTGGAAGTGCAGTTCCTGCTTGTGCTGCAGCTAGATTTGTTGCATCCATAACTCTAAGAACTGGATCTACTACTGAACCAACAACATTACCACCATGAATTCCAACAAACCATAAAGCTCTGTTGAAGAATGAATTGACAATAACACCAAAGACACTGTCTCCAGCAACAATTAATGGTTTAAATAAGTTTAAAACAAGATTAAGAATATCAATACCTAAGATATATCTCATAATCCACCAGAATAAAATAACAATAGCAGATGGAATTAAAGACATGAAGGCTTCCATAATCATTGGAGGCACTTCTTTAGGCATTTTAATAATAAGATTTTTCTTAATAATAAAACGATAAATTTCAACAGTTCCAAGAGCAATGATAATAGCTGCAAAAACAGCTTTAGGACCAAGGAAACCAAGACCAAGATAAGCAGCCTTGTCAATCACAGGATTATCCTGAATCATCATAAATGAACCAACAGCAAGTAAAACAACAGGCATAGGATCAAGTTGTCTACCATCAGGGTTCTTATCATTGTAGAACTTAATAGCATAGTAAGTCGTTGCAGCAGCAACATAAACAGCGAACATTTGAGTTCCAATACCAGAAGCTCTTGTCAACTTAGCAATAAGATCAGGACCAAGGAATTTAGTCCAAGCATCAATAGGAAGCTGAGCAACGAGTAGGAATAAAGAACCAATCAAAAGCAGAGACATACTAGAAACGAAAGTCTTCTGTAAGATTTGTAGATACTTAAGCGAAGCAAACTTAGTTAACGGTGGAACGAGTTTATCTTCGATAAAGCTAGTAAACTTGTGCATAATAATTTTCTCCTTCTTATAAAATGAGCAATGGCCATTACTTCATGATACCATTGTAGCATACAAGAAATCATATTTCAACAAATAAAATATTAAATATTATTATTGAAATATGATTTCATATAAATTAATTTTATGACAACTAAAAAAACAACCTCAATTTTCAGTTGTTTCTCCATTTCTATTACTTCTTTTTCTTCTTAGATTTTTTAATAATTTTTGAATCAACCATCATAACCTTTGTTCCACTTACAAGATCATGAATCGCTCTTCTCGATTGGAGATTAAGCGCAATAATAGCAGATATCAAACTTACTGTGTATCCTAAACTGCTAAAAATAAGAACCAAATTATAGCCACACATAAGAGATATAACTTCATGAATAATTGTGCTCGGCATAATAAGACGTGCTTCCACTAAACAAATCATTACTATTTGACGAATACATAAAGTCTTAAATGATACATCACTATAATCATTATTAACAATCTTTATTTTAGCGATTTTTTTCCCTAACGTCTGTCCCTTCCAAAAATAGAATGGAACAATTACATAATATAAAAATGCCAATATTAAAGATAAAGCAGCTGCTAAATATGCACTACTTTTCGGCAGAACAAGAATACTATTCGCTAATATTATCTCATTCTTTACAACCATCTGATATATAATTTGAATTGGTATGGATATAAAGACACCACCTATATACCAATCAAACAAATAAGCTAGAAATCTTCTCAATATACCGACATCACTTTTATCTTCTAATTGAAATTGATTAATCCATAATTTTAGTCTCATATAATACCTCTTATACTTTCTTCTATCTTCATTATATAGGCTTTCATTTCAATAGTAAATGAAATATTGTAAAATTTTGAAATATTATTTCAACTTATGCATAAAAAAGATTTCTCTTCTTTGAACAAACTTGTTTATAAGTTTATTCACTTTAGAGAAACCTTATTGAGAATAATAATTCTTATCTAATTGATTTATGATATTCTTGTAAAGACTTAACTTCATGTCCACCATGAATCTTCATTTCCATAATACCTTCTAATGATGCTTTAGCAGCAGCAATATTTGTCATATATGGAGTTCTCATCTTGATTGCTGATTTACGAATATAACTATCATCATCAGCACTTTGTTTACCGTGAGGTGTATTGATAATTAATGCAAGTTCTCCGTTAGTAAGAGCATCTGTAATGTTTGGTCTACCTTCACGTAGTTTTTTGATCTTTTCAACAGGAATTCCACTTTCTTTGATTAATTCAAATGTATTACCAGTTGCTACAATTGTAAACCCTGCATCATAGTAACCTCTTGCTAAATCAATAAGTTGAGGCTTATCTAAATCATTAACACTGAACAATACTTTTCCTTCAGTAGGTAAGATTGTTTTTGCGCCTTCTTCAGCTTTATATAATGCTGCTCCATAAGATGCTCCAATTCCTAATACTTCCCCAGTAGATCTCATTTCAGGTCCTAAGATAGGATCTACTTCTGGGAACATATTGAATGGGAATACTGCTTGTTTTACACCAACATGTGGAACTTTCTTTTCAGTTAATCCAGGAACTGGTGATTCATTACCAGTTAATTCATTTGTAACAATTTCAGTTGCAATCTTCACCATATTAATGTTACATACTTTCGATACCAAAGGTACAGTTCTTGAAGCTCTTGGATTGGCTTCTAATACATAAACCTTACCATCAGCAATTGCATACTGCATGTTCATTAATCCACGAACATTCATTTCTTTAGCAATTTTCTTAGTATATTCTTTAATTGTATCTAGATGACGCATTGAGATATGTTTTGAAGGTAAGATACAAGCCGAGTCTCCTGAGTGAATACCAGCAAGTTCGATATGTTCCATAACTGCAGGAACAAATACGTTTGTACCATCACTAATAGCATCTGCTTCACATTCCATTGCATTGTTTAAGAATCTATCAATTAAGATTGGTCTATCAGGTGTAACACCAACAGCCGCTTCCATATAAGTTTTTAAACTTTCATCATCATAAACAACTTCCATTCCTCTACCACCTAATACATAAGATGGTCTTACCATTAATGGATATCCAATTCTTTGAGCAATAACTAATGCTTCTTCACCATTAATAGCCATACCAGATTCAGGCATAGGAATTTCTAATTTTTCCATCATCGCATTAAATAGATCTCTATCTTCTGCCATATCAATTGTTTCAGGAGTTGTTCCTAAAATCTTAACTCCAAACTTCTTTAATTGTGCAGCTAAGTTTAATGGCGTTTGTCCACCAAATTGTGCAATGACACCAACTGGTTTTTCATTATCATGAATACTTAACACATCTTCTAAAGTTAATGGTTCAAAGTATAATCTATCAGAAGTATCATAATCAGTAGATACAGTTTCTGGATTACAGTTAATCATAATTGTTTCAAAACCAAGTTTCTTTAATGCTAATGTTGCATGAACACAACAATAATCAAACTCAATTCCTTGACCAATTCTATTTGGTCCTCCACCTAAAATCATAACCTTTTGTTTATCATGGTGAACATGATTTTCTGCACCACCATGATAAGTAGAGTAATAGTATGCACTATCAACTGTTCCACTTACATGAACTGGTAACCAAGCTTGTTTAATACCATTATCTAATCTTTCATTTCTAATCACTTCTTCTTCAACATCTAAGATTTGACTTAAATATTTATCAGAGAATCCATCTAATTTCGCTTGTTTTAAAACATCAACAGGTAATTCTTTTCCTTTTAATGCTTTAATTGCTTCTTCTTCTTCAACCAATTCTTTCATTTGTTCAATGAAATAATGTTTAATTTGAGTTAAGTTAAACAATTCTTCAACAGTCGCACCTTTTCTTAATGCTTCATACATAACAAATTGTCTTTCACTTGTTGGATAAGTTAATTTTTCTAATAATTCTTCTTTAGATAACTTATTAAAGTTCTTAGCATATCCTAAACCATATCTACCTGTTTCTAATGAACGAATTGCTTTTTGGAAAGCTTCTTTGTATGTTTGACCAATACTCATAACTTCTCCAACAGCCTTCATTTGTGTTCCAAGCTTATCTTCAGCATTTTTGAATTTTTCAAAAGCCCATCTTGCAAACTTAATAACGACATAATCACCTTCAGGTTCATATTTATCTAATGTTCCATATTTACCACAAGGAATTTCATCTAAAGTTAATCCAGCAGCTAACATAGCTGAGATTAAAGCAATTGGGAAACCAGTTGCTTTAGAAGCCAATGCACTTGAACGTGAAGTTCTTGGATTGATTTCAATAACAACAATTCTATCTGTTACTGGATCATGAGCAAATTGTACATTCGTTCCACCAATAACTCCTACTGATTCAACAATTCTAAATGCTTGTTCTTTTAAACGATCTTGACAATCTTGAGAGATTGTTAACATTGGAGCACTACAGAAAGAATCTCCAGTATGAACTCCTAAAGGATCAATGTTTTCAATAAAACATACTGTAATCATTTTTCCTTTAGCATCTCTTACGATTTCTACTTCTAATTCTTCCCAACCTAAGATTGATTCTTCAATCAAACATTGGTGAACCATACTTGCTTGTAATCCACGAGAAACAACTGTCTTTAACTCTTCAATGTTATAAACAAGTCCTCCTCCTGCACCACCCATTGTATAAGCAGGTCTAACAACAACAGGATATCCTAATTCTTCAGCAATAGCTAAAGCTTGTTCTTCAGTGTTTGCAATTTCACTTCTTGCCATTTCAATATGAAGTTTATCCATTTCTTTTTTAAATTCTAAACGGTCTTCTCCTCTTTCAATAGCGTCAACTTGAACACCTAATACTTTTACATTGTATTTATCTAATACACCAGCTTCATTTAATTCAGAACATAAGTTTAATGCTGATTGTCCACCTAAGTTAGGTAATAAAGCATCTGGTCTTTCTTTTTCAATAATTTGTGTGACTCTTTCTAAGTTAAGTGGTTCAATATAAGTTACATCAGCTGTTTCAGGGTCTGTCATAATCGTCGCAGGATTTGAGTTAACTAATACAATCTTATAACCTAAACCTCTTAAAGCTTTACACGCTTGTGTCCCTGAATAATCAAATTCACAAGCTTGACCAATAATAATAGGTCCTGATCCAATGACTAATACTGTGTTAATGTCTTCTCTTTTTGGCATAATTTTTTCCTCCGTCTTTGCTTTTTTTCATAAAAAAACATATCAAATGAAATGATATGTTTAAATAAAGAAATATGAAAAATGAGAAAAAGAGTCTGTTTTTTTGAAATTGTGAACTACTTCATAATCTACAAAAATCTTCATACTTCTTCATCCCTTTCTTATTCTTATACAGTATAGTAGAAATGACATCAGAATTCAAGAAAAATTTTTAAAAAAATTAATTTTTTATTATACATATATAAACTTATTTACTGAGCCCTATTTATATCCACATTGTCACATATTTTCATTCCAAATTATGGTTTTATTGTGAATAGTGACGATATGTTGTGCACAACTTTTTAATCATAATTTATTTTATTATCATGATTTGTGCATAAAACACATGTTTTCTTATATATAGTCACATTTTTTCGACAAAAAAAGTGAACAATAGGTGGAGAGTGACCATTTATTGTGCATAACTATATAAACAAAAGAAAAATGTGAATAAGTTATCCACATTGCCTTAATTAATTCTTGTAATCACATATCCTTCTTCATTAAACTCTTCAACAATACTATGAATATGCTTTTCACCATTCGTTTCACAAGTCACACGTAATTCCACTTCTGAAAAACGAGCAAAGTTCTTAAACTGATTATGATCTACTGCAATAACATTTGCATTACATCTTGCCAATACTTGCGCAACAAATTCTAATTGACCAGGTTTATCAGGAAGTTGTACTGAGAAAGTAAAGACTCTTCCTCTAGAAATCAATCCTTTATTAATCATTGATGATATAGATAACACATCAATATTCCCACCACTAATTAAAGAAACAACTTTCTTATTCTTTTCATTTAATTTCTTTAATCCAGCTAATGATAAAATTCCAGAATTTTCTGCAACTAACTTATGCTTTTCTACTAACAATAAAAATGCATCCATTAATTCATAATCAGAAACTGTAATAATTCCATCAACATATTCTTTGATATATGCAAATGTCTTTTCACCAATTTGTTTAACTGCAGTTCCATCAGCAATGGTAATAGCTTCGCTTAACTCAACAACATGATCTTCATTAATTGCAGCCAAAGCACTTGCAGCTCCTTCAGGTTCTACTCCAATAATCTTAATTGTAGGTTTGATTTGTTTAGCAGCACATGCAATTCCTGAAATCAATCCTCCACCACCAACAGGTACTAAGATAATATCTGTATCTGGAAGTTCTTCTAATATTTCCAAGGCAATAGTTCCTTGCCCTTCAATCACATCTTCATCATCAAAAGGATGAACAAAAGTATAATCATGTTTCTTTTGTAGGTTAACTGCCGCTTGATAAGCTTCATCATAAACTTCACCAGCTAAGACAACATCAGCACCATGTGATTCAGTTGCTTCAACTTTAATTAATGGCGTATGACTCGGCATAACAATAGTTGCTTTAACTCCAAGTTTATTAGCTGCATAGGCAACCCCTTGAGCATGATTACCGGCCGAAGAAGCAATCAACCCTTTTTGTTTCGCTTCATCATCCATCTTTACAATTTTATTATAAGCCCCTCTTAATTTGAAAGACCCTGTTCTTTGTAAGTTTTCTGGTTTTATATAGACTTCATTTTTACATTCTTTTGAAAAAGGTTCGCTATAAATTAAGGGAGTTGAAACAGTAACTTCGTTGACTCTCTCTTTTGCTTCTTGAAATGCTTTTAATTTTAACATATTCTTCTCTCCTATTTAAATTGATTTTCTTGTCTATCATAAATATAATCAATTAACTTTAACTTTTCTTCTATATCCTTTTTATCAATATCTAAATCTTCGCATAACCATTCTAATGAATCATATTGATCTCTTAACTTTGTATTTATATAACTCAATAATATAATTGGATCTTTTGGTAACATTATACGTTAATCTCCTCAATAAGTTCATTTAATGTATGTGCTATACCATCTTCATCATTTGATAAAGTTATAATATTCGCCTTTTCTTTTACGCCATCAACTGCGTTCCCCATCGCAACTCCAACACCAGCGTATTCAATCATACTTAAATCATTATATCCATCACCAAACGCAATAACTTCTTCTTGTTTGATTCCTAGTTTCTTAACCAAGTGATCTAATGACTGAGCTTTATCTATATTTTGTGCCATGATTTCAATAAAGAATGGTGCGCTACGATAAATACTTAAACTATCCCCAAAAGGTTCTTTAAACTCTTCTACAATAGAAGCAACATATTCAGGTTTACCTGTTAATAAAACTTTATAGATTGGATCTTTTAAGACTTTATCAAAAGATTCAACATATTGTTTTGATATATCATTAATCTCTGCTTCAACACATACATACTCATCATCAATATTTTCAGTTAAAATAATATCTTCATCATAAGTCATACAAGCCAAACCAAATTCTTTTGATCTTAAATAAGCTTGTTTTGCTTGTTCAATTGTTAAGGTTTGTTCAAATAAAGTTTCTTTTGTCTTATAATCTAATACTCTTGCTCCATTAAAAGATAAAAGATATCCTTCATATTTATCAAACATTAATTCAATAGCTTCATGTCTTAAACCAGGTGTTGGTCTTCCAGAAGCCAAAACAATTTTAATTCCTAACTCTTGTGCTTGAATCAAAGCCTTTTTTGTTTTCATTGTTATTTCATTATTTGAATTCTTTAATGTTCCATCTAAATCCAATGCTATTAGTTTGTATTTCATTATTTTTCCCCCAGTATGTTGTTATTATATTAAATGATTTTGTTGTATTTGTCTATATTTTCTCTACTTGAACTGTTATTTCAATCAAATAATTTTTTATATCACGACGTGTAAAATAATTCAAAATTTCATATTCATATGCATTTCCACAAATTCTATAACCTTGCTTTTCAATATATTGATCTAATTTCATAAATGTATCATTTAAAGTATCATAATAACCATGATGATAGATAATTGCATATAATCCTTTTGGTTTTATTTGATATCTTTGATCTTTAATCTTTTTATCTAAATAACAAAAGTAATATGATTCTCGATAATTTTTTTGAACAATACTTTCATAAGGGATAATCCCACCTAAAGGAATATCTTCAATCAAATTCTTTTGATGACAATAACTTAAATGATCACTCATAAAATTCATAATTGCATTTTCATTTAAAGGATGTCCATATACTGGTGATGCAATAATATGTTTTTCCTCTAAATGTTGAATAGAGATATCTTGTTCTCTTATATTCATTCCATACTCTGTAACATCAATCGCATTCGTGATTCTTCTTTGCATATTCTCGATTTTCTTTTTTTCTTCTTCTAACAACAAGAATTTAGATTGAAGTATTGAAATAAATATTTCTTCATTTCTATTCTCCATAAATTCTTTAATTTCTTTTAATGATGTTTGTGCTTCTTGCAAGACTTTAATAAGATCAAATTCATAATATTGAAACGAACCATAATAACGATACCCATTGTCTTTTATAATCATTGGTTTTAATATTCCTAATTGATCATAATGGAAAAGAGTATCTTTTGTAGTATGACATAACTTTGCAAACTGACCAGTTGTATATGTTTTTTGAAAAGATTGTAACATTTCTTATTTCCTCCTTGACTATGGGGTAACCCTATAGTTTATTATATCACAGGAGGTGAAAACATGAAAACATTTCAAACGTTTTTTAAATATACAAGTTTAAGTATGTTAAGTATGATAGGGATGTCTTGTTATATATTAGCAGATACAATCTTTATATCAAATGGAGTTGGTTCTATAGGTCTAACTGCACTCAATCTTATTCTTCCAATGTATAATGTTATTTTTGGCTTTGGTCTTTTAATTGGAGTTGGTGCAGCTACACGTTTTTCTATTCTTGTTTCACAAGAAAGAAATAAGGAAGCTGATCATTTTTATTCTCAAGCTATTCTTTTAGGGATATTAGTATCTATTCCATTTGTTGTGATTGGATTCTTTTTTCCTGAAGTTGTTGTAAAAATGCTTGGTGCTAATGAGGAAGTTCTCGCGACAGCTATATCTTATTTACGTACTTTTATTATCTTTACACCATTCTTTGTTCTTAATCAAATAGTTGTGACATTTGTGAGAAATGATCATAATCCAAAACTTGCAAGTCTTGCCATGTTAGCAGGTACACTGTTTAATATTGTCTTTGATTATATTTTCATTTTTCCAATGCAATTAGGAATGTTTGGTGCTGCCCTTGCAACTGGCTTTTCACCAATTGTAACACTATGTATTTGTAGTTTACATTTCATTTATAAAAATAATAATTTTCATTTTATTAAATCACGTTTATCATTCAAGCATTTAAAAACAATCTTTACAATTGGTTTACCATCTTTTATTACTGAATTATCTGGTGGGGTTATTACTTTTGTATTTAATATGATTGTTTTATCTATTGGTGGTAATATCGCAGTCGCAAGTTATGGAATCATTTGTAATCTTGCAATTGTTGTCACTGCATTATACTCAGGTATAGCTCAAGGTATCCAACCATTGCTTAGTCGTGCTTATGGCAAGAAAGAATATCATTTAATTCATGATTATAGTAAATATGCCTGCATTATGAGTCTTATCCTTTCATGTATTGTTTATTTTATAATTATGATATTCCCAGATGCAATTGTCGGTTTATTTAATAGTGAAAATAATATAGTTATGGCAAAGCTTGCTAAAGAGGGGTTAATTATTTATTTTGGAGCATTCTTCTTTGTTGGGTTAAATATGATTGCAGTATCTTATTTTGCTTCAACGGAAAAAAATAAGCCATCATTTATTATCTCTATATTAAGAGGTGGCATTATTGTTGTTCCAATAGTTTATCTGCTTTCACATTTCTTTTCATTAACAGGAGTATGGAGTGCATTTCCACTTAGTGAAGCTCTTGTGCTCATATGTACATTCTGCTTATTTAAAAAATATAAACTTCATAAGAATTCATAATTTTATATATTTAAAAACAATAAGAATTTCTCTTATCGTTTTCTTTATTCAAATCTCAACCGCACCATTTATCTTTTTTTTAATTCTATATCAATTGGTGTTTCATAGTCAAACATTTTCCTTTGCATATTGTTTATTTTATAGGCAATATCATCTAAATACTGTTGTTCTATTTTATACATCGATATTCCTTTTGGAATGAATCTTCTCACTAATGCATTATATCTTTCATTCGTTCCTCTTTGAAATGAACAATATGGATCACATTTATATAGTTTCACTCCTAATCGTTTAGCAGCGACTCCCAATACCTTGAATTCTAATCCATTATCGGTCGTTATTGATCTCACTGTTATTTCATTTTCTATAATGTATTTATATATCAAA
>JAVWHX010000010.1:0-39809 GCA_036639875.1 Coprobacillus sp. | reverse complement strand
ACATTAGAAATAGTTTTAAACACTGAGAAAACTTGTATAAATAGTGTCAATAAAATAAATATTCCCATTTTTTTTGAAAAAGGGTATAATAGAGTAGTAAAGGTGGGAGAGATATCATGCAAAATGTAGATAAATTACAACTTCTTATTTCAGTTGCTAAGCTCTATTATATTGAAAATATGAATCAAAATGAAATTGCAAATCTTTTAGGTGTCTCAAGACCTCTCATTAGTAAGTATTTACAAGAAGCGAAAAACTTGGGTGTTGTAAAGATAGAGATTAATGATCTTTCTACAAATAATGATGAAGATGAAATTACTAAAAAAATATGTAAAAAATATAATTTGAAATCTTTCTATGTTATTCCATCAAGTACCAATAAAGATCTTAATGATCAAATGTTTATTGATCATGTGACAGGATATTTATTTGATAATTATGTTGATAATTCATTGATTGGATTAGGATGGGGATCTGTTATTGGTAACTGTATTGCGAAGATGGAGGAAAGAGAAGGAAATAGAAAATTCCTAGGAAAAGTCATTCCGATTATTAGTAATGCTCCTATATCATATCGTAATTATCATACCAATGAATTGGTAAGAATGTTAGCAGAAAAAACGGGTTTAAAGGCAGAGTATCTTTACTCACCAGTTATTTGTGCAAATCCTTCTGAAAAAGAAATATTTATGAATACTGAACAAGTAAAGAATATGTTTGAAAAGTATAAACAGTTAGATTATGCAATTATTCAAATTCGTAATTTTCCTTCTGTTCCTGATTTGGCTACTGAAGCAAGATTCGAAAAGAAACTTCAAGAGCAACATGCTGTTGGAATGGTTTTAGGATATTATTTTGATATAAATGGACAAATCATAACATCAGAACATGATTATTCTATTCAGATTCCTTTAAATGATATTAAGAATGCAAATGAATCTATAGCTATCATCAATGCACGTGTAAATGCAAATGCAGCCTTGGGTGTATTGCGCTCTGGTTTGTTTAATAAAATATTAATGAGTGAATCAGTATTAGATGTATTATTAACAATGAATATTATGGATTAAAAGGACTTTTTTATAGAGTTCTTTTTTTACTTTATAAATTTTTATAGAAATAATTCAAAGCGTGTTGACATATGATATAACATATGTTATAAAATAAGTAAGCGATTACAAAAGTCATGACAAAAGTTATTAATTATCGCAAAGGAGGTTTATGAAGTGATAACAAGAAAGGACTGGAACTTTGTTTTTCAAGAAATTTCAAAGTTAATGATTTCAAACAAAGCATTATTAACTGAAATTGATGCTAAGTTTGGAGATGGTGATCATGGTATTACAATTGAAAAGATTGCTCACATTTTAACTAAAGAAAGCACTGAGTGGGTAGAAAGTGACAGACCTCTGAAATCATTATTTGAAGTTATTGGTAGTGGTGTGACAAATGTAAATGGTGGATCTGCTGGACCTTTATATGGCACATATTTTGGAGGCTTAGGTGAAAATCTTGGTGATGAGGTCGATACTGATGCGATACTCTTAAAGAAAATTTTAAAATCAGGATTAACAGAATTACAATATTTGTCTACTGCTAAAGTTGGGGATAAGACGATGATGGACACGCTTATTCCAGCTACAGAAGCTGCTTTAAAAGCACCTGATGACATTGAAGCAATCATTACTGCTGCTAAAGATGCTGCAATTGAAGGTTCAGAGGCAAGTAAGAATTTTATTAGTAAGTTTGGGCGTGCAAGATCATATAAGGAAAAGACAATTGGAACTCCTGATGCTGGTGCGCAAAGTTGTACTTATATTTTTATCGGTTTGTATAATGCATTAAAAAAATAGGAAAAGAGGACAACCATTATGGTGATGAAAAAATTTATTAACAACCCTGAAAATTTAACAAAAGAATTATTAGAAGGATTAGCTTTAGCTCATTCTGATGTATTAGAAGTATTACCAAATAACTTAGTTGTTTCAAAAACATTAAAAGATGCTGATCGTGTAACAATTGTAACATTAGGTGGAACTGGACATGAACCAGCATTAGAAGGTTTTGTTGGTGAAGGAATGGTAGACATCGCTGCTGCTGGAGATATTTTCGCTGCTCCTGGACCACAAGCTTGTGTAGAAGCAATTAAAATGGCTGATAAAGGACATGGTGTTTTATTTGTTGTCTTGAATCATGCTGGAGACATGTTATCAGCTAACTTAGCTATGAAAGAATGTCGTAAGTTAGGATTAAATGTAGCAAAAGTTGTAACTCAAGAAGATATAACAACTGCTCCAAGAGAAGATGCGGATAATCGTCGTGGATTTGTTGGATGTTGTGCTGTTTATAAGATTGCATGTGCTGCTGCAAAAGCTGGTAAGAGTTTAGAAGAAGTTGCAAAAATCGCTCAAGATTTCGCTGACAATATGGCTGCAATTTCAGTTGCTGCAAAAATTGCAACTCATCCTTCAACAGGTTCTGATTTAGGTGAAATTGCTGATGATCTTATCGGTATTGGTATGGGTCAACATGGTGAAGGTGGCGGAGATTTAGTGCCAATTCAATCAGCTGATGAAACAATTAAAACAATGTCTGAAGCACTTATTAAAGACTTAGATTTAAAATCTGGTGAAAAGATTTTAGTATTTGTTAATGGTTCTGGTGCAACAACACTTATGGAATTATTAATTTGCTATAGAGCAGTCGTTAAACATTTAGAAACAAAAGGTATTACAGTTGTTGCAAATTGGGTAGATGAAATTTTAACTGTTCAAGAATGCGCTGGTTTCCAATTATTCTATGCAAGAATGGATGATGAATTATTGGGATATTGGGAAGCACCATGTAACACTGCATATAATAAAAGATAAAAGTAGGAGGGTATTGTAATGGCAGAAGCACAAGGAAATAAAATAGCAAAAGATTATCATGAAGATGTTCCTTTTGTAAAACAAAATTTTATAGTTAAAGGTATGGATAATGTTGATTGGGGAATGAAAGCAAGACTTTCTAAAATCTTTAATCCAAAAGATGGTAGAACTGTTATGTTAGCATTTGATCATGGATATATCATGGGATCAACATCAGGTTTAGAAAGATTAGATTTAGTTATTCCTGAATTGATGGAAGAAGTAGATTGTTTAATGGGAACAAGAGGTGCTATTAGAAGTTGTGTTCCTCCAACAAATGGAAAAGCAATTGCTTTACGTTGTTCAGCTGGTTCAAGCGTTATTGATGATGATTTATCTTTTGAAGTTGTAGGTGTTGACATTGAAGATGCGATTAGAATGGATGCAAGTTGTATGGCTATTCAAACATTTATTGGTGCTGCAGGAGAAAGAGATTCAATTGATAACTTATGTCAAACTATTGATGCTGGAAATAGATATGGTATTCCAACATTAGGTGTAGTAGCAGTTGGAAAAGAAATGGAAAGAACAACAAAATTCTTCTTATTAGCAACACGTATGCTTGCTGAATTAGGGGCTCAAATTATCAAAACATATTATTGTGATGATTTTGAAAAAGTTGTAGCTGCATGTCCAGTTCCTATTGTTGTTGCTGGTGGAAAAAAATTACCAGAAGATGAAGCATTGACTTTGGTTTATAAAGCTATTCAAGGCGGGGCAGCAGGTGTGGATATGGGAAGAAATATATTCCAAGCTGAATCACCAAAAGCAATGGCAAGATGTATTAAAATGGTTGTTCATGAAAATTATACAGATAAAGAAGCTTATGAATTGTATTTAAAATTAAAAGAAGAATTTAAAAAATAAAAAGGAGATACTCAATAGTATTTAGGGAAATAATATGAAAATAATAAAATATTTAGGTGGACCATTAATCATTGCTTTTCTTGCATTTGTTTGCCAGATTATTGATCAAAAATTTGGTGGAAGCGTAGGTTTAGGAACAACATGGGGATGGCTTGCATTCCAATCATGGGCTGCATATTTCATCGCTGGATGTACTGTTAAAGGTGGAGTAAAAGCATTTGCTGCTTATATTGTGGGAATGATTGCATCAATCGCTATTATGGTTTTCGGTGGTCAATTAAGTAGTATGGGATTTGGTTTCTGGGCATTCCCAATCTCTATCTTAGTTTTAGTTGTACCAACAATTTGTACTGAAAAAGTTGAATTATTAAACTTAACACCAATTATCTTTATTGGAGCAGGAGCATTCTTTGCAATTATGAACTATGTTCCAGAAGCAACATATACAAGTGCATTTATTGCTGAAACTGTATTCTGTTTACTTGGGTTGGTATTAGGTTTCTTAACAATCACAATTCGTGGTGCTTACGATAAAAAATTTAATAGTGCAGAATAATATAATAAAGGAGAAAATATAATGTTTAAAAAATATGTGCATATAGGTGTTCCTCACACTGAACCAATGGAAGGTGAAGTATGGGATGAAGGTATGAAGTTATGGATGATTGATCCTTCAACTAATGAATTCGGTTTTGAGTATTTAAGATTTAGAGAAGATACATGGTTTGCTAAAGAAGTTCAAACTTTAGTACATGTTGCAATAGAAGTTGATAGTATTGCTGAAGTCCTTCCAACTTGTCAAAAAGTTCTTCATGATAACTTAGTTGTTAATGAACATTTAACACTTGCGTTTGTTATGAAAGATGGCGTTTGTTTGGAATTGATGGAAGTCAAATAGGAAATGAAAAAGGGATGTTTATCATCCCTTTCATAGTCATATGACAAATAAAATACTTGTTATGAATTCAGGTTCTAGTTCAATTAAATATCAACTTGTAGAAATGCCATCAGAAAAGATATTGGTAAAAGGAATGGTGGATGCAATAGGTACAGATCATTCTTCGTTTTCTTTGGTTAATGATAAAAATAAACTTAAAGAATCTTTATTATTCTCAAATCATGAAGAGGGATTGAAATATATAATTAATTCTTTGTTAAAGTATCATGTTATTTCTGATTATTGTGAGATAGATGGATGTGGACATAGAGTTGCGCATGGTGGTGAAAATTTTAATCAAAGTGTTTTGATAAGTGATGATGTTGAGCGAGAGATAGATCAGTTAGGGATACTTGCTCCAATGCATAATCCAATGAATTTATTGGGGTATCAAATTTTAAAAGATATTTTACCTAATGCTAAACATGTTGCTGTATTTGATACTTCCTTTCATCAAACTATTTCAAAAGACTTTTATACTTATCCTATATCATATCATTATTATACAGAGGATCATATAAGGAAGTATGGATTCCATGGAACAAGTTGTAAATACATTACTTTAAAAGTGAATGAAACGCTAGGGTATGAAGCTTCAAGAAGACTGATAATCTGTCATCTTGGTAATGGTGCATCGATAACGGCTGTTCGTGATGGGAAGAGTATTGATACCTCAATGGGATTGACCCCATTAGGTGGTATAGCGATGGGAACGAGGTGTGGTAATATTGATCCATCTATCATTGAATATATCTCACAACTCAAGCATAAAAGCGTTACAGAAGTTCTGGCAGAACTTAACTATCAAAGTGGATTGTTAGGATTATCTGAGAATTCTTATGATATGCGAATACTATGCGAAAGTATGCATACGGGTAATAAAAAAGCCAAACTTGCGATTGATGTATATATTAAAAGAATTGTTGATTATATTGGATCGTATTATATGCATTTGGGTGGTTTAGATACACTTGTATTTACAGCAGGAATTGGAGAAAATTCATTTGAAATAAGAAAAATGGTAGTGGATAGATTAAAAGGAGCAGTGAATATAGATATTGATGAAGATAAGAATAAAAAATGCAGTAAAGAAGTTGAGAATATTTCTTCATCCCACTCAACAATAAATGTATGTGTTATAAAAACAAACGAAGAAATGATGATAGCGAAAGATACTTATAGACTTATTTGTTAAATTTAAAAGAGAATGAAGATTCTCTTTTTTTAAAATCTTGACAGTTGCAAAAAGCAATTATAAAATAAAAGTGAAAAAAGTTTTATTAAAAAAAAGAAAAAACGTATTTTAATCCGTATATAGAAGTAGAAGGGTTAAAATATGAAGAATCATTTTTATAATTCAGATGTCTTTTTTAAACTGGCATTTGGGCAAAACGATAAGGAATCATTTACATTAAGAAGGTTTCTTGTAGAAGGGATTATTGGAAAAAACAAACCTATTAATTATACATGTGTAAATCCTGAGATATCATCACAGATCATTAGTCATAAGAAAGCTATATTAGATATTTATATGAATATGGGCGAAATAGAAATGGATATTGAAATGCAAAAGTCTAAGATGAGTCCGTTTATCAATCGAAGGTTTATTCATTATGCATCTAAATTAATCAATTATCAGTTAAAGCCAGGACAAACATCAGGGAGTCTTAAAAATCTAATACAGATTATCTTTATAGAAGATGTTGGTCAAAGACATCAATGTTTGATAGACGAATACTATGCAAGAAATTCATATTTAGATGAACAAGTTGGATATACAAACAACAATCTATGTTTATTTGCCTTATATAGAAGAACTGGCAAAGAATAAAGTACTTGGTGAATGGGAAGCGCTTATCTATTTGATACATAATGGAGATTTAGATAATATAGAATATGAAAGAGGAGAGATGATAGAGATGCTAGAAGAAAAGTATGAGGAATTTAATCAAGATGAACAATTAGTAAAAGAGACAAGTTTAAGGTATTATACTGAAATGGATTTGAATGAATGGCATGATTATGATGTTAAGGTCGCAAAAGAACAAGGTAGAATCGAAACAATGATGTATTTAATAAAAGAGAAGTATAATGAAAATGCAATTTGGTTAAATGAATGTACATCTAAACAGTTAGACGAAGTTATGTTTTTATATGTTTGTAATAAAGATTATCAAGTATTACAAAGCGTTTTAAATTAAAAAAGAGAAAGAGGGATAGATATGTTTATAAAAACATATATAGAGGTTAATCAAGATGAACAACCTCTAACTGAGACAGGATTAAGGTATTATACTGAAATGGATTTGAATGAATGGCATGATTATGATGTTAAGGTTGCAAAGGAAGAAGGATTTAAACTAGGATTTAAACAGGGAATTGATCAAGTCATTGAACAAAGTGCTAAAAAAGGTAAGGTAGCAGTAATGATATATTTAATAAAAGAACAGTATAATCAAGAGGCATTATGGTTATATAAATGTACTTCTGAACAATTAGATGAAGTTATGACTTTATATATTTCAAATGCAGATTATCAAGAATTAATGAACGTAAAAAACTCCCACTTTAGATAAGTAGGAGTTTTATGCTTAATAGATTCCTTGAGAAATCATTGCAGCAACAACTTTTTCAAAACCAGCAATGTTTGCACCTTTGATTAAGTCATAACCTAAATTATACTTTTCAGCTGCAGCTACACTTGAATTATGAATATCAATCATAATAGCGTGTAATTTTTGATCAACTTCTTCAGCAGTCCAATTATATCTCATAGAGTTTTGAGCCATTTCTAATGCACTTACAGCAACCCCACCAGCGTTAGCTGCTTTTGCAGGACCAAGTGTTCCTTTGTTTTCTAAGAAATAAGCAACTGCTTCAGGAGTGGTAGGCATGTTAGCACCTTCAATAATATACTTTACTCCATTATCAACCAATTGTTTCATTTCTTCTAAACCAATTTCATTTTGAGTCGCACAAGGGAAAGCCATATCGACTTTTAATCCCCATGGTTTTTTACCAGCTACAAATTCACATCCGAATTTATCAGCATAATCTTTTAATTTAATATTGTTGTCAGTTCTAATCTTAACTAAGAAATCAATCTTTTCATCAGTAGTAATTCCTTCAGGATCATAAACATATCCATCTCTACCAGAAATAGAAACAACTTTAGCACCATATTGCTTAGCTTTCATACAAACACCCCAAGCAACATTTCCATACCCACTACAAGCAATTGTTTTACCTTCATAAGAATCATTAAAATGTTTTAAAACTTCATTACCATAATAGACAGCTCCAAAACCAGTTGCTTCAGGTCTAATTAAAGAACCACCATAAGGCATAGGTTTACCAGTTAAAACCCCATTTTCAAACGCCCCTTTAATTCTTTTATATTGACCATACATATAACCAATTTCTCTAGCTCCAGTACCAATATCCCCAGCTGGTACATCTACATCAGGTCCAATATGACGATATAATTCAGTCATAAATGATTGACAGAATCTCATGATTTCAGCATCTGATTTTCCTTGTGGGTCAAAATCAGAACCACCTTTACCACCACCAATTGGTAAAGTCGTTAATGAGTTTTTAAGAATTTGTTCAAAGCCTAAGAATTTAATGATTCCTAAATTTACAGATGGATGTAATCTTAATCCACCTTTATATGGTCCAATAGCACTTGAGAATTGTACACGATAACCACGGTTAACTTGTACTTTTCCTTTATCATCAGCCCAAGGGACTTTAAACATTAAAGTTCTTTCTGGTTCAACCAATCTTTCAAGGATGGCCATATCTTCATATTCAGGATGAGCAGCAATAACAGGCTCTAAACTTTCTAATACTTCTTCAACAGCTTGAATAAATTCAGGTTGATCAGCATTTTTTGTTTTCACTTCATCTAATACTTTTTTTACATAGTTCATAATTGATTCCTCCTAATGCAACCATTATAAACTAAATAAAAATAAAAATAAATACTTTTTGATAAAAAATTTTCATCTTTATAAAATATTATTTATTAGAGTATAAATAAATAGGTTTTGTCATATATTTAAAATTATGTTAAACTAACAATGGTGATAAAAAATGATATTAAGAAGATTTAAAGATTATAGAATGTTTTGGGTATGTTTGATTATATTAATGATTTTTGTAGGAATTGGAACATATGCATTGCTTAATAAATTGATTATGCAAGCAGTAGGATGTTTCTTACTTTCTTTTACAGCAGTTTTTTTACTTACTGTAAGATACAAGAATATGTTTTTTGAAGATGCTATGATTATTTACGAATGGAAGGTGGCGGCTATGCTTCCAACTGCTATTGATTTTAAAGATATCACATCTTTAGAAAGAAAATCAAAACATCATTTGATTGTTCATCATACTAAAAATAGTCATGTTTATGTATTTAATAGTGATGATTTTATAGAATATTATCATTCATTAAAAAAATAAGGAACTTTTTACAAAAAGTTCTTTTTTTCTTGGTAAATTTGTGTTAGAATGGTAAAAAATGAGGTGGTATTTATGAAAAATACAATTTTTAATACACAATTTCATCGCCATCATTGGAACACTTAGGGTTATATTCTAGAAATAG
This sequence comes from Coprobacillus sp., assembly GCA_036639875.1. Classification (GTDB taxonomy): domain Bacteria; phylum Bacillota_I; class Bacilli_A; order Erysipelotrichales; family Coprobacillaceae; genus JAVWHX01. The sequence goes on along the minus strand of JAVWHX010000010.1, from coordinate 30,481 downwards.
GTACAGCCCATTTTGCATATGTTATGTTTTTGGGTGTATCTGATGACTTTAGGAGTAACGTGACGGGTCAGAGGACTCGTCATTTTTTTATAAGAAAGGGGATATATTATGGAAGAGTATAAATATTTAGTACCAGAGGAAAGTATGGATGTTATGATGAATGTTTCATCATTAAGGGAGATAGAGAGTCATTTAAGGAATGTATTTCAAACTCATAACTATTTAGAGGTCTTATTACCTTCGTTTGAATATGTGGATTTATATAGTGATATGGATATTGGGATAGAAGCAGAAAATATGTTTCAATATATTAACTATGAGGGAAAAAGAGTTGCGTTAAGAGCCGACTTTACAGTTCCACTAGCAAGACTTTATAGTAGTCAAAATGAAAAAGGAATAAAAAGATATTGTTATTTTGGAAATGTTTTCCGTAAGGAAAAGAAGCATAAAGGAAGAAATAGTGAATTCTTTCAAGCTGGTGTTGAATTGATTGGTGAAGCAGGAATTCAAGGGGATATTGAATGTTTACGTATTATTCAAGAAACACTTCAACACTTAAAAATCAAAGATATTAAGATAGAACTCAGTTCAGCTAAATTTTATAAACGTATATGTGAATTGGTTAATGATGATTCATTTGTAAAAGTATTAAAGAAAAGAGATATCTCAGGAATGGAGAAATTAGTTGAGAAAAACTCATCATTATTACCACTTAAAGATGTTTTAATGAAATTACCAGAATGTTTTGGTGATATTCATATGTTAGATAGTATGATAGAAATGATTAAAGATAAAGAATTAAAAGATTGCTTATTAGAACTTAAAGGTTTATATGAAAAATTAGAAATGAAAGAATACTTCTCATTTGATTTAGCTATGACACCAAGTATGAAGTATTATACTGGTATTATGATTAAAGGATATACACTTAATAGTGCAAAACCTATTATTAATGGTGGACGATATGATCAATTAATGAATCATTTTCAAAAAGAAGTTCCAGCAATTGGATTTAGTTATGATTTAAGTCATATAGTAGAAGCTCTTGAAAAGGAGGAAGAAATCAATGATTAAAATAGCAATTACAAAAGGACGTATTGAAAAACAAGTATGTAAAATGTTACAAGAAGCTGGTTTAGATATGGATCCTATTATTCATAAAGATAGAGAATTATTAATTGAAACGAAAGATGGATTATCAATGATCTTTGCTAAGGCTAATGATGTCGTCACATTCTTAGAACATGGGATTGTTGATATTGGATTTGTAGGAAAAGATACGTTGGATGATAACGACTTTCATGATTATTATGAAATGTTAGATTTAGATATTGGAAAATGTTACTTTGCGGTTGCGGCATATCCAGAATATAAAACAAAAGATTTTAAAAGAAGAAAGAGAATTGCTTCTAAGTATACAAAAGTTGCTAAGGATTATTTTAATTCTAAACAAGAAGATGTAGAAATTATTAAGTTAGAAGGTTCTGTTGAATTAGGACCAGTTGTAGGATTAAGTGATGCTATTGTTGATATTGTAGAAACAGGTTCAACACTTAAAGCTAATGGTTTAGAAGTCATTGAAAAGATTAGTGATGTTTCAACTCGTTTAATTGTGAATAAAGTAAGTTTGAAGTTTAAAAAAGATGAAATCTTTAAATTGGTTAATATTTTAAAGGGGGATAAATAATATGTTAAAGGTATTAGATTTTAAAGGGAACTATGAAGATATTGCGATTAAGTTTTCTACTCGTAAAGAAGATATATCTAAACAAGTTAATGATGCAGTTTTAGATATTATTGAAGATGTTAAGAAAAATGGTGATAGAGCATTAATGAAATATTGTCAAAAGTTTGATGGATTTAAAATTGAAGATGCGAGAGATTTGATTGTGAGTAAACAAGAAATCTTGCAAGGAGTATCATCAGTTGGAAAAGAATTTATGACTATTCTAGAAAGAACGAAACAACAAATCACTGATTTTCATAAACATCAAGTTGATAAGTCATGGTCTTTATATAAGGAAAATGGGGTCATGATGGGTCAAATTGTTAGAGGTTTAGAAAATGTAGCATTATATGTTCCTGGTGGAACAGCAACTTATCCTTCAACAGTTATGATGAATGCTATTCCTGCTATTTTAGCTGGTGTTAAGAATTTAGTGATTATTACACCCGTTAAAGAAGATGGAAAGGTTAATCCTACCATATTAGCAGCTGCTTATGTATGTGGAATTGAAAAGATTTATAAAGTTGGTGGTGCTCAAGGGATTGCTGGAGTTGCGATTGGAACAAATACATTACCTAAGGTTGATAAAATTGTAGGACCAGGGAATATCTATGTTGCAACTGCTAAAAAGTGTTGTTATGGGATGGTAGATATTGATATGGTTGCTGGACCTAGTGAAATATTAATTATTGCTGATGAAAAAGCAAATCCTAAATACATCGCTGCTGATTTAATGAGTCAAGCAGAACATGATAAACTAGCAAGTAGTATCTTGGTAACAACATGTCCTTCTCTTATTGAACAAGTCAATCAAGAATTAAAAAGACAAATGTGTTATTTATCACGTGTTGATATTATTGAAGAATCACTAAATAATTATGGTGGTGCAATTATTGTTGATAGTTTAAAAGAAGCTTTTGAAGTTTCTAATTACTTAGCTCCTGAACATTTAGAAGTCTTAGTAGAAAATCCAATGAATACTTTACCACTTATCCAAAATGCTGGATCTATTTTCTTAGGTGAATATACACCAGAACCTTTAGGTGATTATATGTCAGGAACAAACCATGTTTTACCAACTGGAGGAACTGCTAAATTCTATAGTGCTTTAGGTGTTTATGATTTTGTTAAATATTCATCTTACAGTTATTACCCAAAACAAGTTTTAGAAACATTTAAAGAAGATGTTGTCAAGTTTGCAAAACTTGAAGGTTTAGATGCTCATGCAAATAGTGTAGCAGTAAGATTTGAGGAGGAATAATGATGCGTACAAGTACAATCAATAGAGAAACAAAAGAAACAAAGATTCAAATGAGTATTAATTTAGATGGTAAGGGAGAAACATCGATTGATACTGGAATTGGATTTATTGATCATATGTTTGAATTATTTGCTTTTCATGGTGGTTTTGATTTGAATATAAAGTGTGATGGTGATTTAAAGGTTGATAGTCATCATAGTGTAGAAGATTTAGGAATTGTTTTAGGATGTTGTATTAAAGAAGCATTAGGGGATAAAAAGGGAATTACTCGTTATGGGGAAATGAGTATTCCTATGGATGAAACGTTGGTAACAACAACTCTAGATTTAAGTGGAAGACCATATCTTGTCTTTAATGCTAGTTTTCCTGCTGAAATGTTGGGTAACTATGAAACTGAAATGACAAAAGAATTCTTTAAAGCAGTCAGTGATCAATCATTGATGACGCTACATATTAATGAGATATATGGAGACAATACGCATCATATTATTGAAGCTATATTTAAGAGTTTTGCGAGAGCACTTAAAAAAGCCATTACGATTGATATTGAAAATCAAGATAAAGTGGTTTCTTCTAAAGGCGTTTTGTAAAGGAAAGAAGGGGTATGAATGTTAGTTATTATTGATTATAATATTGGGAATCTAAAAAGTGTTGAGAATGCATTTTCAAGAATTGGTGTAGAAACAATTGTGAGTAGAGATCATAATGTCATTAGAAAAGCAACTGGAATAGTTTTACCAGGAGTAGGTGCTTTTCCTGTTGCAATGCAACATTTAAAAGACTATGATTTGATTGATATTTTAAATGAAAGAAAAGATGCAGGGATACCAATTTTAGGTATTTGTTTAGGAATGCAGTTATTATTTGAATTAGGAACTGAAGTGAAAGTGACAGAAGGATTAGGTTTTCTAAAAGGAAATGTTACATTGATGGAAGTTGATGAAAAGATCCCTCATATGGGATGGAATGAGTTAATCTTTAACCAAGAACATTCACTGCTTTCTCATATTAATGAAAAAGATTATGTTTACTTTGTTCATTCATTTATGGCCAATGCTATAGATGAAGAATTAATAGCATATTGTGATTATGGGCATCAAAGAGTACCTGCTATTGTAGGTAAAGATAATGTCATGGGTTGTCAATTTCATCCAGAAAAAAGTGGTGAAGTTGGAAAGAAAATACTATTAGCATTTAAGGAGATGATATCATGATTTTAATACCAGCTATTGATTTAAAAGAGGGGGAAGCAGTTCGCTTATATAAAGGTGATTATAATCAAAAGACTGTTTATTCTTCAATACCAGAAGAGATTGCTCTTAACTTTGAAAAAATGGGGGCTAAATATTTACATGTTGTAGATTTAGATGGTGCTAAAGATGGTGCTACAATTAATTTGGAAACAATTAAAAAGATTAGAAAAGTATTATCTATTCCTATTGAATTAGGCGGAGGAATACGTTCAAAAGAAACAGTTGATTTATATTTAAGTGGAGTTGGGATTGATCGTGTTATCTTAGGAACAGCAGCAATCGAAGATCCGGAATTTCTTAAACTTGCTTTAAATAAGTATGGACCTGAAAGAATTGTTGTAGGGGTTGATGTGAAAGATGGTTATGTTTCAACTTCTGGTTGGTTACACACAACAAAGGTTCATTATTTAGATTTCTTAAAAGAATTAGAAAAGATTGGTGTTAAGTATATTGTATGCACTGATATTTCTAAAGATGGAACTTTAACTGGTCCTTCATTTGAGTTATATGAAGATATTCATAGTAAGAGTCCTATTCAATTTGTTGTATCTGGAGGTATAAAAGATGCTGAAGATATTTATAAAGTCAATGAAAAAGGATATTATGGTTGTATTGTAGGAAAAGCTTATTATGAAGGTAAAGTTGATTTAGAAGAGGTGATAACATGCTTGCAAAAAGGATAATTCCTTGTCTTGATATTAAAGATGGGAAGGTTGTAAAAGGTGTTAACTTCGTTGGCTTACAAAATGTAGGTGATCCAATTGAACTAGCAAAACGTTATGATGAGCAATGTGCTGATGAAATTGTCTTTTTAGATATTACTGCAACATATGAAGATCGTGATATTATTAAAGATTTAATTGAAAGAGGGGCTAGTGAATTGTCGATTCCTTTAGCAGTAGGTGGGGGAATAAGAACTCTTGATGATTTTAGAACAATCTTATTAAGTGGTGCTGATAAAGTATCAGTTAATTCTGCAGCCATTAAAAATCCACAATTGATTAAAGATGCTGCTGATGAATTTGGTGTTCAATGTGTTGTTGTTGCAATTGATGCAAAACAAAGAGAAGATAAAAGTGGATATGATGTTTATATTGCAGGTGGTAGAGAAAATACAGGACTTGATTTAATTGAGTGGGTAAAGAAATGCGAGAAATTAGGTGCTGGTGAGATTTTATTAACATCTATGGATAAGGATGGAACACGTGATGGATTTGATATTGATATGTTAAATGCTGTTATTGATGTTGTTTCTATTCCAGTTATTGCTAGTGGTGGATGTGGTGGTATTGAGGATATTATTGAAGTTTTTAAGAAAACTGATTGTGATGGTGCCTTAGCCGCTTCTTTATTCCATTTTGGAGAAGCAACGATTGATCAAGTAAAAGAAGAGTGTAGAAAACATAATATACCAGTAAGGAGAAATAAGTAATGAAACCAGATTTTAAAAAGATGAATGATATGATACCAACAATTGTTCAAGATTATCAAACAAAAGAAGTTCTTATGATGGCTTATGTTAATGAAGAAGCCTATCATAAAATGTTAGAAACAAAACAAACATATTTCTATTCTCGTTCAAGAAATGAATTATGGCATAAAGGTGAAACATCAGGTCACTTTCAAAATATTAAAGGTATGTATTTAGATTGTGATAATGATACTTTACTTATTTATGTAGAACAAATCGGAGTTGCATGTCATACTGGTGCATATTCTTGTTTCTTTAATGAAGTTATGCCTTATCAAGATTATTCAAATATTTTCCATGATTTGTATGATGTTATTGAAGAACGTAAAGTTCATGTTGTAGAAAAATCATATACTAATTATTTGTTTGATCAAGGTGTTGATAAGATTTGTAAAAAGATTGGTGAAGAAGCAAGTGAAACAATTATTGCTGCTAAGAATGATGATAAAGAAGAATTGGTTGGTGAAATTGGTGATCTTTTCTATCATGTCTTTGTTTTAATGGCTAATCAAGGGATTACTCTTGATGATATTGAAAGAAAACTTGGGGAAAGACATCAAGTTACAGGAAACAAAAAAGATTTTCATAAAAGAGGCGATTATTAATGCAAAGATATATGACTGTAAAATATGCATCATTATTATTAGGTTTACTAACTTTATTTGGTATTGTCCATATAATGTTGATTTCACCCTTTTTAAATTGCCTTATTCTTGATGGTGATATAAGTCAGATAACGCAAACAATCAGTTTGTTTGTTATTGAACCTATTATTTGTATATTTATAATGGTGATTTTTATTAATCGTCAAGAAGAAAAGCTTTATGATTCGATATTCTAAAGTAATGAGAGAATTATTTTGTAATGTATACAGAATAATTCTTTTTTCTTTGTGCATAATAAATGGGCAAAGGAGAGATGAATAATGAGTGTTGATTTTCAAAGTAGTCAAACAAAAGAGAATTTAATGAGAGCATTTGCTGGTGAATCACAAGCAAGAAATCGTTATACATTTGCAGCAGGAGAAGCTGTTAAACAAAAACAGCATATGATTGCGGATGTATTTTTATTCACTGCTAATCAAGAAAAAGAACATGCTCAAATTTTTTATAAGCATTTAAAGGAGTTGTCAGGTCAAAATATATGTGTAGATGGAACATACCCAGTTGATATCTCTGAGGATGTTGTATCATTATTAAGAAGTGCTCACCATAATGAATATGAAGAGTATGAAGATGTTTATCAAAAGTTTTCCTCTATAGCGTCAGAAGAAGGCTTTACTAAGGTTGCTCAGGATTTTAAAAATATAGCTGAAATAGAAAAGATTCATGGTGATCGTTTTGAACAATTAGCAAATATGTTGGAGAGTGGAGAACTTTATGTTTCTAATGTCAAGTGTCAATGGATGTGTTTGAATTGTGGACATATTTATGAAGGAACGCAAGTGCCTGAACGTTGCCCAGTTTGTGATCATGATCAAGGATATTTTATTCATTTAGAATTAGCTCCTTATACAAAATAAAAAATACCGTAAAGGTATTTTTTTGCTTAATTGATAATTATTTATATAAATCTGTTGATAAATATCTATCGCCACCATCTGGTAAAATAACAACTATATTCTTATCTCTATTTTCTTCTTTTAATGCTATTTGTTTAGCTGCATAAAGAGCAGCTCCTGAAGAAATGCCAACCAAAACCCCTTCATTAATAGCAATGTTTCTTGCTGAATCATAAGCTTGTTCATCAGTCACTGTCATGACTTCATCATAGACTTGGGTATCTAAAATCTGAGGGATAAAACCTGCTCCAATACCTTGGATCTTATGAGCATCAGACTTACCTTCAGTAAGAATAGGTGAACTTGCAGGTTCAACAGCAATAACTTTGATATGTGGATACTTTTCTTTTAAGTATTGTCCAATACCACTAATTGTTCCACCAGTACCAACTCCAGCTACAAAGATATCAATTTTACCATCCATTTGTTCATCTATTTCAGGACCAGTTGTTAAATAATGAGCTTTTACATTACTAGGATTGACAAACTGTCCAGGAATAAAGCTATTTGGAATCTCTTTAGACAATTCTTCAGCTTTAGAAATTGCTCCTGACATTCCTTCATTTCCTGGTGTTAATACTAAACTGGCTCCATAAGCTTTCATAAGTGTACGTCTTTCTTCACTCATAGTATCAGGCATAACAATGATAACCTTATATCCAAGTGTACTTGCTACAGCGCATAATCCAATTCCTGTATTCCCGCTTGTTGGCTCAATAATAGTAGCACCTTCTTTTAATTTGCCATCTTTAATAGCATCTTCTATCATTTGTAAAGCAACTCTATCTTTGATACTTCCAGCTGGATTGAATGATTCTAATTTAGCATAAATATTGGCTTTTAAATGATCATTTTCTTTCATTTTGTGTAATTGTAATATTGGTGTATGACCTATTAATTCATTAATATGATGATATACATTCATGAAAATGTCCTCCTCTTTATTGAGAATATTATAAGGAACTTGAAAACCAAAATCAAAGAATATGATAATAACTTTCATTTATAAAGTTATGACTTTCTTTGATTGAAAGAAAATGATAGAATAATTAAAATAGGAGGAAATTATGAAGAAGATAGATTATCATATGCATACTCATTTTTCAGCAGATAGCGAAGCTATACCAAGGGAACATATATTGACTGCTATATCTAAAGGGTTAGAAGAAATATGTTTTACAGATCATAAGGATTTTTATTATCCTCATTGTCCTTTTGATATAGATGCTGAGGCATATTTTTCAGAATTAAAAAAACTACAAATAGAATTCCAAGATAAAATAAAAATTAAAATTGGTTTAGAGATAGGATTAGATACAGATTGTAAAGATGAAATTAATGCCTTTATTAATGCTCATCCATATGATTATGTTATTGGATCAATTCATGTTATTCATCAAACAGAGTTTTTTGATCCAGCTGAATTCTTTTTAAACAAAACCAAAGAACAAGCTCATCGAGATTTCTTTTTAGAAACCTTAGATTGTGTAAAGACATTTGACTGTTTTGATTGTTTAGGACATTTGGATTATATTAGTCGTTATGGCCCTTATGATGACAAAAGTGTTAATCATGAATTATATCAAGATATTATTGATGAGATATTTAAAGTATTAATTCAAAAAAAGAAAGGTATTGAAGTGAATACTTCTGGGTATAAAACAAGAGGAGACTGTGGGTTTCCTGATTTCCAACAAGTTCAACGTTATTATGATTTAGGTGGAAGAATTATAACTGTTGGAACTGATTCTCATACAAGTGACAGAGTTGGTGAAAATATTGAAAGAGTCATTAAGGAATATCAAAGAATAGGTTTTGAAGATGTTTCTACTTTTACAAAAAGGGTTAGAGATTAGTATGAGTTTATGATATAATGAGTATAAACTAAATGGAGGTAGAAATATGATTTGTTATAATAAAGAAGATGTCGAAGATTTAAAGAAACATGAAGGTGAATATTATCTTCCTAGTGCATTGTTTGATACAATGCAATATAAATTAATTCGTTTAGAAGTAAAGTGGGCTTATGTTGCATGTTTAAATGTTTTATTAAAAAGTCCTGTTTATAATAAAGAAGGAAAAGCTTATTTGAAAGATGATCATCCACAAATTATTGAAGTTTTAAAAGATTTAGCAAATAAGAAAGTAGATTCAGATAAGATTGATGGATATTTGACTGAATTAGAAGAACATGATTTAATTGAAAGAGTAGGTAGAGATATTTACTTAAAGAAAATTTGTAATGTATTTTAGATAGAGTAGTTCTCTATCTTTTTTATAGGAGGAATACAATGTTTGATTTACTGGTAAGAAAGTTTATAAAAAATAGTGAAGAAACCGTTAATCCAAAGGTTAGAGAGAAGTATGGAATTTTGTGTAGTATTGTTTCAATCATCTGTAATGGTATTATGGTTGTTTTTAAGTTAATGTTTGGATTTATTACACATTCAGTTGCGATTCAAGCAGATGGGCTCAATAACCTATCTGATATGGGTAGTAATTTAGCGACACTTTTTGGATTTAAATTAGCTGGAAAACATCCTGATTCTGATCATCCTTATGGTCATGGCAGGTATGAGTATATTGCTGGATTGGTTATAGCGTTTTTGATTTTATTAGTTGCTTTTTCTTCATTAAAAGAATCAGTGATGAAAATCTTTAATCCAGAAGCAATTAATTTTCAAATAAGTGCTGTTGTTGTTTTGGTAGTGTCTATATTGATTAAATTATGGATGGCAGTTTTTAATAAGAAAGCTGGAAAATTAATTCAATCTCCATCTTTAAATGCTGCTGGACAAGATAGTTTAAATGATGTTCTAACAACCTTTGCATCATTAATAGCTTTATGTTTAAGCTTAGTTACAGATTTACCTTTGGATGGTATTATTGGAACACTAGTGTCTTTAATTGTTTTAAAATCTGGTATTGATATATTTAGAGATACTGTTGATCCGCTTTTAGGTCAAGCACCTGATAAAGAATTGATTGATCAAATTTATGATTATGTTATGTCTTATGATAAAGTTATTGGTATTCATGATTTTATGATGCATGATTATGGACCTGGTAGAAAGTATATGACATTTCATGCTGAAATTGATTCAAGTGAAAATATTATGGAAATTCATGATCAAATAGATTTGATTGAAAGAGAGTTATTAGATAAGTTTAATATTCTTACAACTATTCATATGGATCCTATTGATATGGATGATGCTGTAACGAATGAATTAAGAGAAAAAGTGAAATATATTGTTTATGAAATTAATGAAGATTACAGTATTCATGATTTTAGAATTGTGAGTGGACCCACTCATACAAATTTAATTTTTGATGTTTTGATTCCTTCAGAAGATGAAATCAAACATAGTCTTTTAAGACAAAGAATAGAAAAAGATATTAAAGCATTGGATCCTACATATTTTTGTGTCATTCAAATTGATCATTCTTTTGTTTAAAACATTTTATAAAAAGGTTTGACAATTGTTTATGAGTAAGATAATATATTATCAACGACAGTGAAGAGAAGAGTAATCTGGATAAGCTTTATAGAGAGTTCTTGGGTGGTGCAAAAGAACAAGTGAAGACAGATGAAGATGGTCTTGGAGTTTCATTGGTGAATATTGAGCCAATGACGGATGTATCCGTTACAATACTAGAGTATGATAGTACTTGAAGAGGTTATAATTGTGAGATTATAATAAATTAAGGTGGTAACACGGGTAATGCTCGTCCTTTGTATAGGATGGGTTTTTTATATTATAAGGAGGTAAATATATGATTGAACTTAGACATATTACAAAAACATTTCATACTGCTAAAGGTGATATTGAAGCATGTCAAGATGTTAACTTGACTATTCAAGATGGAGAAATCTTTGGGGTTATTGGATATAGTGGGGCTGGGAAGTCTACGTTGGTAAGAATTATTAATCAACTTGAAAAACAAACAAGTGGAGAGGTTATTATTGATAGTGTAGATATTTCACTTTTACCTGCTAAAGAATTAAGACATAAACGTACTAAGATTGGAATGATTTTTCAACATTTTAATCTCTTATGGTCAAGAACAGTCTTTAGGAATATTGAATTATCTTTAGAGATTGCTGGTGTTGATAAAGAGATAAGAAAACAAAAAGTTAATCAATTGATTGAATTGGTTGGTTTACAAGGAAGAGAACATGCTTATCCTAGTGAATTATCTGGGGGACAAAAACAAAGAGTAGGGATTGCTAGAGCTTTAGCTAATGATCCTAATATTCTTCTATGTGATGAAGCAACAAGTGCTTTAGATCCTGATACAACAGAACAAATATTAGATTTATTAATTAAAATCAATCAACAATTAGGAATTACTATAGTTATGATTACTCATCAAATGGAAGTTGTTCAACGTATTTGTCACCGTATAGCAGTGATGAGTAATGGTATAGTTGTAGAGGATGGTAGTGTTAAAGATATATTTGAACATCCTCGTCATGAAATTACAAAGCGTTTTGTAAGAGATATGTCAGCTAAGGTTGATGATGAAAGATTGAATGATAATTTAAAAGCTATTTATCCTGAAGGAATATTATTGAGATTAACATTTGATGAAGAAATATCTAGACAACCAATTGTATCAAAAGTTATCAAAAAAACAGATTTACAAATCAGTATTGTATCAGGAAATCTTACAAATACGATTAATAGTTCATTTGGTGTTTTGATTGTCAATGTATTAGGTGGACATCAAGCAGAATATCAAGCTATTATAAGAAAGTTTGAAGATTATAAAGTTATTGTGGAGGTGATATAGATGAGTGAGATATTAAATCAAATTGATTGGGACGCTATGATTCTATCAATTCAAGAAACTATTTATATGACCTTTGTATCACTATTAATTGCAGTGATCATTGGATTTGTATTAGGAATTATTCTTTATGTTACAAAAGAAGATGGACTTTATCCAATGAAGATTATAAATACAATTTTAAACTTTATTATTAATCTATTTAGAGCAATACCATTTATTATTCTTATCTTAATTATATTACCATTAACAACATTAATGGTAGGAACAATGTTAGGAGCAACTGCAGCACTACCAGCTTTAATCATATCAAGTGCACCTTTCTACGCACGAATGTGTATGATTGCATTAAGTGAAGTAGATAAGGGAACGATTGAAGCAAGTAAAGCTATGGGTGCAAGTCATCTGCAGATAATAAAAAAAGTCTTGTTACCAGAAGCAAAACCCGCTTTGATATCAAGTATTGCAGTGATGGGAGTTTCGCTAGTTGGATATACAGCAATGGCGGGATGTATCGGAGCTGGAGGACTTGGAAATTTAGCTTATATGTACGGAATGGTTAGAGATAACATGACTGTTATGTATGGAGCAACATTCTTTGTATTAGTGATTGTCTTTATTATTCAAGGAATTGGAGATTATGTAGTGAGAAAAATTGATAAACGATAAGGGGAGAACATTATGAAAAAATTATCAAAAATTTTATTAGCGTTATTATTATCAGTAGGAATTGTAGGATGTGGTGGAAATAAAGAGACAACATCTACAGATCAAAGTAAGTTAGTTGTTTCAGCAACTCTAGATCCACATACTAAAATATTAGAGGCTGCTAAACCTATTTTAAAAGAAAAATATGATATTGAATTAACAATTAAGACATTAGATGATTATTATATCTTTAATAAATCATTAAATAGTGGAGATGTTGATGCTAACTATTTCCAACATGTTCCTTTCTTTGATGGAGAAGTTAAAGAAAAAGGATATAAAATTACGAATGCAGCAGGAATTCATTTAGAACCTTTTGGTTTCTATTCAAAAACATTAAAGTCTAAAGATGATGTTAAAGATGGTGCTAAAGTTATTATTTCTAATTCAGTTGCTGATCACGGCAGAATTCTTGCAATCTTAGAAAAAGCAGGATTAATTGAAATTAATGATAATGTTGATATCTTAAAATCAACAGTAAAAGATATTAAATCTAATCCTAAAAACTTAAAATTCACTGAAATTAAACCAGAATTATTAGGAACTGCTTATAAGAATGGCGAAGGTGATTTAGTTGCAATTAATGGGAATTATGCTTTACAAGCTGGTTTAAATCCTACTAAAGATGCTATTATATTAGAATCAGCTGATAAGGATAATCCATATGTTAATATTGTTGCTTGTCAAACAGGACATGAAAATGATAAAAAGATTAAGGCATTAGTTGAAGTATTAAAATCAGATGAAATCAAGAAATTCATTGAAGAAACATACAAAGGATCAGTTATTCCAGCAGTATAAAGATAAGAGAAATCTTATCTTTTTTATGTTTTAAGTCAATTTTGTTTTATAAAACAAAATTTTGAGCTATAATACATATACGGGGTGATATCATGGAAATTTGCTTTAATCAACTATTATGTGCTTTTTCAAATGCATTAAGTTATGTGGAAAAAGATTATCTACTAACAACAACTTTTCATGGTAAAAAAATAGCGTATTTTTGTTATCTTATAGGACAGTATTATCAATTAAATGATAAGGATTTGAATGATTTTATTGGTTGTGCTATCTTGCATGATAATGGCTTAACAGAATATTATAAATATGGTGAAAGTGTTAAAGATAATGACTTTTTAAAAATTCATTGCCTTGTAGGAGAAGATAATATTAAACTTCTACCTTTCTATGACAATATTAAAAATGTCATTAAATATCATCATGAAAATGCTGAAGGTAGTGGACCATTTCAGCTTACATTCCAAGATACTCCATTGTTATCACAGATTATTCATATATGTGACTGGGCTGATATTGAATATTATTTAGAAAATATGTCTTTAGCACAATACAATCAAATGATAAAGGAAATGAAAGAACTTAAAGATATTCAGTTTACTGGAGAAATGTTAGATGTTTTTGAAAAAGTCATTACTTATGATGTTATTAAAAATTATCCTGAAAAAATAAATACTTTCTTACAAGAAGGTTCACATATTCTTTATCATGAATTAAGTAATTCTGAAATGTTATCAATTTGTCATTTGTTTGCACGTGTCATTGATGGGAAATCCCATCATACGAGTTCACATTCAATTGGTGTTGCATCTAAAGCAACAAGAATGGGTATTTATTATCATTTTGATGAAGATACACTTTCAAAATTATTCTTTGCAGGAGCAATGCATGATGTAGGAAAGTTAATTATCAGTAGAGATATATTGGAAAAACCTGAAAGATTAACAAATCAAGAATATGCTTATATTCAAACGCATGCTTATTACACATATACAATTTTAAAAGAAATGGCTTTAGGTGAAATTGTCAATTGGGCATCTTATCATCATGAGAAACTAGACGGTAGTGGTTATCCATTTGGTAAGAAAGCTAATGAATTAGATTTTAATTCAAGATTAATGGCTTGTTGTGATATTTATCAAGCTTTAACAGAAAGTAGACCATATAAAGAACCAATTTCTCACGAGGATACAATAACGATTATGAGAAAAATGGCTCAAGAAAACAAGATTGATAAACAAATCGTAGAAGATATGGATGAAATATTTAAAGATTAGGTATACGAAAACAATGACTTAAAAATCATTGTTTTTTTTAATAGAATATGATTATTGTTTTCACGTTTTGAAAAAGATTTGACTTGGAGTTAACTCCAAGTATTAAGATGTGTACAAGAAAGGGATTATGATGAATGAATTTTATGAAGATATTATTGGTTCAATTATGCATAAATGGTTATTATCACATGAAGGGATAGAGAAGTGTTGTAAGAACTGTTCATTGTATATAGAAAGTGATGAAGTGTATGGGGTTATTGAGTTTCATGATGATAATATAGTAGAACTTACAATTAAAGATAATGATAGTAAAGAAAATATATTTTATCTTCATTTCCAAATGCATGACTTAAATTCAAGTTTAAGACAATTTAATACATTCTTTCAATATTTATCATGTCCAATATCTGAACATAAAAATATTGATGTTAATGATACAAGTATTCAAAAGATTTTATTAAGTTGTAGTGGGGGTTTAACAACATCATATTTTGCGTATTCAATTCAAGAAATAATGAATCAAAAGAAGCTAGGAATTCAAGTAGATGCTGTTGCATATACAGATATAGATAATGTTGCTGATCAATATGATATTATTCTATTGGCTCCACAAATCTCTTATATGTTACCAAGATATAAAGAAAAATATGGTTGTAAAGTTATGGGTATTGAATCTGTTGATTTTGCAACAAGTAACTTTGAGGGAATTATACAAAAGGTATTACATTAAAGTAAACATGAAATATGTTTGCTTTTTATGTGAAATCATCTTTATTCTCGATATCATAAAGTGATACAATAAAAGAAAGAAAAGAGGAATGATTATGGAAATTATAATTTCAAGAATATTAAAATATTTAAACGGTTGTTTAATTGATGACTATATGTATAGGATTGGAAACTTTATTGTTAAGCACTATACTGAAATCTGTAAATATGATTTAGAAAAGATTTTACATGATATTCCTTGTACTGATCAAGAATTTAAGAGTTTTTATAATCATTTGGGATATCATTCTTATCAAGAACTTAAAGAAAAACTTTTATCAGATCATCAAATACGCATGGATCAAATTCAAACAAGAATGTTAGGAATGAATGCTTATCAGTTTATTGAACATTTAAATATCAAATCTACAAAAGAAGAATTTGTGAATTCAATTGATGAGTTATGTGATTTAATATCTACTCAACAAAGAATTGTTATTGTTGGTGCTTTATATCCGAGTAGTATAGCAGTAGACTTCCAAACTGATATGATTACATTAGGAAAAGAAGTTATTGAGTATCACCATTTTGATAAAGAATTTATGTTTAGAAAAGATGATATTGTTATTTTTATAACAGCAACAGGTAGGACAATGGAATATAATGCTAAAAAGATGGTCAAGCAAGGATTGTGTCAAGCGAATATAGTTTTAGTCACTCAGAATATAAAATATGTTAATTTTGAAAATGTATGTCCTGATTATGTTGTTCATGTATTAGGGAAGTTTGATGGATTAGAGTTTAGTTATCAAGCAATGATGGTATTAGATTTAATAAGGATTAGATATTATCAAAGATTATATCAATAATATATATATTTATATTATAAAGGAGAATTCAATGAGTTTATTAGATAGTTTAAAAAAAGAAGAACTTTTTACTTTAAGTGAAAGAGAAGTTATCTCATACTTAGTTAGAAATATAGAATATATTCCTTCTATGACAATAGGTGAAATAGCAGAAAAAACTTTTTCTTCTAATGCGACAATCATTAGAATATGTCATAAGGTAGGGTGTGATGGATTTAAAGATTTTAAATATCAATTAACGAAAGAAATAGAATCAAATAAATATATTCAACAAACAGTAGACTTTACTGTTCCATTTGATACTTGTGAAACAACTCATGAGATTATGAATAATATTTCATCTTTATATAAAGAAAGTGTGGATATCACTCATGCAAGTCTTGATCCTATTGAAATTGAAAGAATTGTGAATACTATCTATGAATCAAAACGTATGTTTATTTATTCAATTGGTGATACAAATCTTACAGTTAAAAACTTTATCAACAAGCTTATGAAAATAAACTATTATCCTGTTTCTGCAACAGATAACCATGAAGAATTAGCAACTAGCCACAATGTTAAAAAAGATGATTGTGTTATGTTTGTGACATATCGTGGTGAATCTTCTTTATTCTTAGAATGTATGCAAATCATCAAACGAACTGGTTGTAAGATTATTGTCATTACTGCAAATGAAAAGAGTGTCCTTACAAAGTTTAGTGATTATCATATTTTATTGCCATATAAAGAGAAAGATAATCGTATTGCTACATTTTCATCACAACTTTCATTTCACTATGTGTTAAGTGTTATTTATGCATTAATTCACAACAAAGTAGAAAAAGCTGAACTTTAAGTTCAGTTTTTTTATTGTGTATAAAAGAAGTTTTGGACTTTAAGACCTGTTTTTGTAATATGCTTTTTTTTATTACTCTTTTATGATAAAACAGTGATAGAGAGGGGGAAGTAGAATGGATGATTTATTATCATTAGAACAAATTTATAATTATGATGAATTTACAAATCAAGATGCTTTAGAGTTTGGTTTATGTGCTATTCAAATTATAAAACAAGAACATCTAAAGAATATTAGAATAAGAGTTAAACATCATAATGATATTGTTTTTCAATTTCTTATGAATGGAAAAGCAGGAGAAATGTGGTTAGATAGAAAAGAAAATACTGTTTTAAAATCAGGACATTCTTCTTTGTATGTATTTCAACATCAAGATATTTATCAAGATATGATTGATAATGATGAATATGCAATATGTGGTGGAGGTTTTCCTTTGATAGAGAATAATCAAGTGACAGGAGTCTTTTGTATATCTGGATTAAGTCATGAAGAAGATCATGATTTAATCATAAGATCACTTATAATGATGAAAGAGAAGGGGGAAAAGTTATGAAATTAGGAATATTAGGAACTGGGATGATAGTGAAAGATTTGTTGCATACATTTCATGAATTCAATATTGAAAAGGCATATATATTAGGAACAAATGAAACAAAAGAAGAAACAGAGAGTTTAAAGAATGAGTATCATTTAGATAAAGCATATTATGATTATGATGAGTTACTTGCTAGTGATGTAGATACAATTTATTGTGCTTTACCTAATCATTTGCATTATATGTTTTGTAAAAAAGCATTAGAAAATCATAAGCATGTTATTATTGAAAAACCAATAACAACAAACCCTATAGAATTAAAAGATTTAATTTTGCTTGCTAAAAAAAATCATAAGATTATTTTAGAAGCAATGAATATACATTACTTACCAGCTTATTTATCATTAAAAGAACATATCAAAGATTTAGGGCAACTCAAAATTGTTTCATTTAATTATAGCCAATATTCTTCACGTTATAATGCATTTAAAGAAGGAAATATCTTACCAGCTTTTGATTATCAAAAAGCAGGAGGAGCATTAATGGATTTAAATGTTTATAATTTACATGCAATTATTGGATTGTTTGGTAGACCATTAAATGTAGAATATTATGCTAACATTGAAAAACAAATAGATACAAGTGGAATTGTTATGCTAGATTATGGAAGTTTTAAAGCAGTAAGTATTGCAGCAAAAGATTGTAAGGCACCAATTGTGAATACTATTCAAGGTGATAATGGATATATTCGTATAACTTCACCTGTTAATCAAATGCGTAATTATTTATTAGCAGATAATCAAGGTAAAGAATCAGTTCAAGAATTTAATGAAACTGATCATAGACTTATATATGAGTTTAAAGAGTTTATAAGAATTATAGAGACTTTAGATTATGACAAGAGTTATGAAATGTTAGAGACTTCATTAATTGTTAGTGAAGTTATGAAAGAAGCAAGACAAAAAAGTGGAATTGTATTTGGAAATGAATAAAGAGGAGGAAAAACAAATGGAATTTAAAAGTATTATGCATGTCGCTTTTTATACAGATCAAATGGAAGAAATGATTGACTTCTATGTTAATAAATTAGGATTAAAGACAAAGATTATCACTCGTGCTAGTTTATATAAAGGATTAAATAGAGGATATTATAGTGAAGTTGCAGAAACTGATCCTAATAAGATTATTATAGTTTATATTGAAATTGCACCAGGACAGTTTATTGAATTATTCCCAAAAATGGAAGGACAAAGGAATGATGATGAATGGAATCAAAGATTAGGATATTCTCATTTTGCTTTGCTTGTTGATGATATTCAAAAAACAAGAGAAGAATTGATTCAAAGAAATATAACTCTTGATACAGAAATATCTATTGGGCCATCTCAAACATATCAAATGTGGGCACATGATCCAGATGGAAATAAGTTTGAAATTATGCAATATACAGATAAATCATTTCAAGTCATTGGAAATATTATGTTATAATGAATAGGGATAAACTATTCATTATTGAAGAATAGAGAGTATACTTTATGAATGAAATATTATTTATATTTTATTTAATTCATAGAGTATAGCTCTATTTTTTTGTTTATTGGCATTAATTCCTTTTTTTTATTTGTATTTATAATATAATAAAGATATAGGTAAAAACATGAATGAAATAGAATTGGTAATGAAAGGAGAATTATAATGGATGAGTTCTTAATTGAGATATATGCAGAAGTCTTTAAAAAGTGGATATTAATGCAAAAAAAAGATAACATTCAAATAAGTTTATCTGATGATAATAATATTATTTTGATAAAAACAAAATATAGTGAGAGTGAAATTCATTTTTATGAGATGAATATTATAGAGTTCTCAGTTAAGAATTTAGATAAAAATGAATTAGAATTTTATCTTCATTTTCAAATCAAGAATATAAAACATGTTGTTGATCTATTTAATGAAATGTTTGAAACGATTTATAAACTAACTAGTAAACCAACTTTAAAAGTTTTACTTACTTGTACTGGTGGTTTAACAACTGGATACTTTGCAGATAGAATTAATGAAGTTGCGTTGCTTCTTGATATGGATATTCATGTAGATGCTGTTAATTATATGAACCTTTATAAGGTTGGAGAAGAATATGATATGATTATGTTAGCACCACAAATATCATATATGTATGCAAAGACATGTGGAATATTAAAAGATAAAAATGTTGTTAAGATTCCTCCTGCAGTATTTGCTAAATATGATGTAAAGAAAGTGCTGGCTATTATAGAAGAAGAAAGAAATTTTAAAAAGATATCTTTAGATCAAACACATATTCCTTTAAAAGCAAAAAGATTAAGACATACAGGAGTAAAAACATTATCATTAGCTTTAATTAGAAATAGTAATCGTATTCATATTGTTTATCGTTTGTATGATGAAGATAATGAAATACTGGAAAATAATGAAATTATTAAACCAACATTATCAATTCAAGATTATTATGCAGTTATTGATAGTTTGCTTGCTAAATATCCAGATATAGCTGTTATTGGCTTATGTAGTCCTGGTATTATTCATGATGGCTATCTTAATTCGATGGGAATCGCGGGTATTGAGGAGATTGATTTTGAAAGAGATTTTACTTCTCGCTATACACAAAAATTTATTTTCAATAATGATGCCAATACAATTGCTTTAGGGTATTATAGTTCTCAAGATGATTGTTCTTCGCTAGCGTTTGTATTTCAACCAGTGGCTTCTTTTTCAGGGGCAGGTTATATTATTAATGATCAATTGATTATTGGACATCAACATCTTGCTGGAGAAGTTCAATATTTGCCTTTATCTTATTCAAAAAATGTTTTAGAACTTCATCAAACACCTGATGGTGCTTTAGAGGCAATGGCAAAGACAATTGTATCAATTATTAGTTTTATGGATCCACAAATTATTGTTGTATGTTGCTTTATGTTGACAAGTATCGATGAATTAAGAAAAGAAACAGCAAAATATATACCTAAACAATATATTCCAAAGATTGTTTTTATAGATTATTTACAAGAATATATGCTATTAGGGACATTATTATTGTGTCATCAAAATCAATCTTAATAAATAAGAGGTAATACATTTTAAAGTGTATTATCTTTTTTATATTATGAAAATAGTGGATAATGCTTGACTTAGAGTTCACTTCATAGTTTATAACCAATATATAACGATAATCTATTCTACGTTATACAAAGGAGAATCAAGATGAAAAGAAGATTAAGCATTGTATGCATTTTAGCATTAACATTATTAGTAGGGTGTGGTAAAAAGGATCAACAACCATCTTCAGATGGAAACTCAAAAGTATCAGCAAAGAATATATTGATAACTTATTTTACATTTCCAGAAACTGATGGGAGTGATACATCTTCATCAGCAAGTCGTATTGTTTTAGATAACAAGGTTATCGGATCAACTGAATATATGGCACAAATGATTCAAGAAAATACATCTGGTGAATTGTTTAAGATTGAAACAGTTCAAGAGTATCCTGGAACACATGAACCTTTAGTAGAACAAGCATCAAAAGAAAAAGAAGAGAGTGCTCGACCTGTATTAAAGCAAGAAGTGAAAGACTTTGCTGATTATGATACAATTTTTATTGGTTATCCAAATTGGTGGGGTGATATGCCGATGCCATTATATTCATTTTTAGAGACATATGATTTTAGTGGAAAAACGATTATTCCTTTTAACTCTCATGGTGGTAGTGGTCTTTCAAATACGATTGATACTATTAAAAAATTAGAACCTTCAGCAACTGTTATTGAAAATGCACTTACACTTCCTAGAAATGATGTGAATGAATCTAAAGATGAAATTATAAAGTGGTTAAACAATCTCGGATTAAAAAAATAGTTATTATTATGATCATATTTTGTCTACCGAACAAACATAGAATTTTAAGAAATAAACTTTGTTTTATAAAACATTAGAAGAATCGTTAAGATGTAAGAGAAACATATATGTTAGATAAATAATTAAGCAAAGATTAACCACAAAAAAGGACTAGAATTTTATCTAGTCCTCTTTAACTTGTAAATTATTTATTTTCATCTTCTAAATCGAAATAGTGAAAATATAATTATACGAAATATTTATTTTGTTAAGTTAAATTTTGATTTAACTATATTAACAATACATATAACAGCACTGACTAATATCATTCCTAGATATAATCCACTATAACTTGAATCATCAGTTTTTGGATTAGAAGGGCTTGTTGTCTGATTAGGCAATTCATTACTATCATTTTTATTGTTATCATTGTTATTACTATCGCCATTGATATTATCATTGCTTTCATTATCATCATTGTTAGTATTATCGTTGCTATCTTTAGACAGATAATCAGCACTTATACTTCCAATATTTAATGATCCATTTTTAACGCCATCTTGGAAATGATAAACAGCTCTTTGATTATTAATTGCATAATCAACACTTATAATTGCAAATCCTTCATTGTTAGCTTTACTGTCTAATGAAGACGCAGGTGAGACATGAACAATATCTGGTGTAGTTGTTGCGTTTAATGTAATCATTGCACTTCTATTTCCATAACCATCATCAGCCTTAACCCATAATACTTGATTAGCGACATCATAATCTAATGACATAGCACCACCAAGTTTGCTATCAATATCAGCAATTTGAACAGATGTTCCATCATTATTTAATACATATGCATAAGCATGACCATTGTCTTCTAATGCAACAAAGAATACTCCATTAGCAATAGCATTTGGATAGTTTGCTATGTCAAAAGCTTTATTTGTATTTTGATCAAATAATTGACCATTCACATCATGACTTGATACCCATTCCACTGCTTCAATTCCCATATTTGCTGAAACTTGAGGTAATGAGGCAGTTAAATCCCATTCGTTTAAAGCAACAAGGTCTGCACCATCAGTATTTGGATTCACTTGAAGAATAGAGTTATAGTTAACTCCTTTAGCGCTATTGTCACGTTCAGATGCTGCATAAACCAAACCAGTACCATCAACTGTAATACCTTCAGTATCTGGTCCAGCAGCAGATGTGTTTTTAGCATCTTTTGCGAAACGAATACGTTTACCATTTTCAAATCCTTTAGCAAAGCTTAAAGAACCATCTTTCTTATTCACATCTAAGATCCAGAATTTTCCAGTTCCATTATCAATGGCATATAATTGTCCATTCGCAAAATCTAATCCAGATGAATCTTCTAAGAAAGTTAAGTCGCTTGTTTTGACTTCTTGGCTTCCATTCCATGAAATAACTTCAGGAATATCACTGAATTTATTAGCAGCACCAGGTGTTGCTTCTTTCGTGCTACGATATTCTTTTCCATTCACATCTGGATATAATCCCCATGTTGGATTTGTATCACCAGTCCATGTAGCACTTTCAATTAGATTTGTATTTTCATATAAACGAACTGAATCATCCTTACCTAAACCAAAATTGAATTCAGATTTATAAATAACTTTATATCCATTTGCAGGAATAGTTGTTCCTGTAGGAATTGTATAACTGTGAGTATCTTCACTATCTTTAATAACAAGACCAGAAATATCTAATTCTTGATTTGTTGGATTAGCTAATTCAATCCAATCATCTTTTCCATCAGGATCATTTGATTGAATTTCATTAAGTACAACCTTATTCGTTACAATATTCAAATCATCTTTTGTGGAATTTGCTGTATCCACAAACTCTCCAGTTCCATCAGGAATTCTTGCATAAACACCTGTAGCATGACTTGACCATGTATATTCATCAACTAAAGCACCACCACTAGTGAATATAGAAGCAGAATCTGCTTTACCTAGACCAAATGTAAAGTTCTTGTTTTGATCAAATACATAAACTGCTTTAGGTTGTAAAATTGTACCACTCGCAACTGGTGTTACATCAGCTGCATGACCAATAGGATCATTATCAAGCATATACCAACCACTGATATCAATTGGATCACTTGATGTATTATAAACTTCAATCCAATCAGTCGCATCTCCATCTGATTCAACTTCATTAATCACAATGCCTGGTTTATACCAATCATTTGCAGTATCTGGTGTTTCTTTCATTAACATAAATGAACCCGTACCATCAGGATAACGTCCATAAGAAGCTAATGAATCATCACCATTATAACTTGCATGACTAGTCCAAGTATACTCATCAATAAGTTTTGTTGTTTTATCATATAATCTAATTGAATCTCCTGAACCAATACCAATAGCTTCTTGGAATTGCCCACTTACATATTGTTTTGTTTGATCATTATAAACTTCACCAACTGTTACATCTTTAACCAATAATAATTTGCCAGCTTCAATTGTTGTACCAGATGGGAATCTCCAACGATGATCATTAGAGTTATCTCTTATTTCATAACCAGAAATATCTAATGAACTATCTGATGTGTTCATGACTTCTACCCAATCATCAGGAGCAGAATTGATTTCATTGATAACTAAAGCAGAACTGTCTTTTTGTTCTTCCTTAAACACTTCAACATTTAACGTTCCTTTTGTTGGTTGTAAATCTTGAATAGTCCCTGTACCATTTGGTAATCTTCCATAAGTCCCTTGTGCTTGAGATGTCCAAGAATAAGTATCTAATAATGTTTGTGTATTACTATAAAGATTAACTGAGTCTACTTTTCCTAGGCCAAAATCAAAATTAATGCTATCTTCTAAAACCAAGACTTCACCTGCTTTTAAAATTGTTCCTTCAGCTATCTTCCATGCAGTCGCATCAGTAACTCTATCTAATCCTTGATCATCTGAAATGAAATAATTGCTAATATTAACATCATCACTCCCTTTATTAATGATTTCAACCCAGTCATTACCACCATCAGCATCACCAGATTCAATTTCATTAATTACTATATTACTAGATAAACCAGCAGCATTAACGATGTTCATTTGAGACATAACCATCAGTCCACTAAAAGCAATGTGAATTGCTTTTAAAGTTCTTTTCTTATTTTTACTATTCATATACTCCTTATATTTCTCCTTTTTCATAGATATAAAGAATAGTAACATATGATATGTTAATTCCAAATGTTTAAGACGTTAAGAAAAAGTTAAAAATATCATCAGAATATATTTTAATAAAGATGAAATATCTCTTTATTAATTTAAGAAAGTGTTTTCTATGATTAAATAATATTTTAAAGAGCACTTTTGGTTATTGATATTATAGTATACTTTCATATAAAACAAAAAACATGGAGTCTAAATGCCATGTCTTCAGAGTTTGAATTTCTAGGAGAACTTTTTTTATTATAAGAATTTAAATAATTTTTTTCCAATCAAAAGTTTTAATACCATTTTTAAGAAAGTGAAAAAACTCTTTTTTGTTTTTATGAAATACTGCAAAATATTTTGCCTTAGCAACATCATCAGAAATAGGAATATCAACTCTATTTTCATCAATATTACGTGATAGAGTGATATTTGTGCGAAAGTAAGGAAGTGCAGAGGCTTTCTTAATTTCATTAAAAACTGTTTCATCACTTTGAATCAAAAGATGAGAATCAGGAATATATTTTAGACAGATTTCATTCCAAAAACCAATATGTGATAGAAGTAAGATACTTTCACCATTCAAATCTTGAAATGTGACTTCTTTAAATAAGGCAAGCGGATGAGCTGGAGGTAATGATAAATAGAGTTCTTCTGTAAAAAGTTCGATAGATTGATAATCTTTATTGGTATATGGATGATTAAGAATAATGAGATTATACTGATTATCTTTAAGCCCATTAATCAATATTTGATCAGAGTTTTCCATGTTTGATTCGATGTGCATGTCTGGGTATTTTTCTTTACAGAGAGATGAGACTGCCCAGATAGGTGCTGGTGCCATTGAACCAATAGAAATCATACTTGAAGTTCTATTAAATGCTATGAGATCTTTTTTCATTATATTAGCCATATCAAGTATATTTTTAGCGTATTCATATGCCAATTGGCCATTATCATTTAAAGTAATCTTGTTCTTTTTTCTATGAAAAAGTTCTACTTCTAAGCTCTCTTCTAATTTTTTTAAAGAACGCGTTAAAGCTGGTTGAGAAATAAGAAGGACTTCTGCTGCTTTTGATACAGTTCCTTGTTCAACGATTGTGACAAAATAATATAATTGAATAAGTTCAAACATGATACATCCTCCTTTTCACTATGCATATTAATTATAGCACAATACTTTATTGATATTGTACTTTTTTTATAAATATAGATAAAATAAAGTTGTCAAGGAAAGAGGCAGAGATATGGAATATATAAAGTTCAATAATGGTGTTGAGATACCCATGATAGGATATGGAACATTACATATCCCACCTGAGAATACAAAGACATGTGTTCTAGAAGCTCTTCAATGTGGATATCGACTGATTGATACAGCAGCAAGTTATTTCAATGAGGCAGAGATTGGAGATGCAATTGCTGAATCTCATATTTCAAGAGAAGATATCTTTATGACATCAAAAGTATGGATACAAGATGCTGGTTATGAAAAGACTCTTGAAGCATTTGAAAGAAGTCTAAGTAAACTGAAAGTTGATTATTTGGATATGTATCTTATTCATCAACCTTATGGTGATTATTATGGATCTTGGAGAGCACTAGAAAAACTTTATATAGAAGGAAAAGTGAAGGTTATAGGTGTATGCAATTTCTCAAAGGAAAGGTATATGGATTTATACTTAAACTCAGCGATTCATCCAATGATCAATCAAATAGAAATTCATCCTTTCTATCAACAGGATACAACCATTGAATTAATGAGAAATTGTGATTGTTTATCACAAGCTTGGGGTCCTCTTAATGAAGGACAAAGAAATATTTTCGATAACGAAGTTCTTAAAAAAATATCTATTAAGCATAAAAAAACAATCTCTCAAATTATTCTGAGATGGCATCTTCAAAAGAAAGTTATCACTATACCCAAAACTATACATAAAGAACGAATGATAGAGAATTTAAATATATTTGACTTTACATTAGATGATATAGATATTCATGAAATAAAACAATTAGATATAGGACATAGTGAAATTATAGATCATCAGTGTTATACAACCGCAAAGTGGTTAAATAAATATAAAATACATGACTAGGAGGAAAGAAAAATGTTATTTTATTTTACAGGAACAGGAAATAGTTTATATGTTGCAAGACAATTTGAGCAAGAGCCAATCAGTATTGCTCAAGTGATGAAACAAGATGCTATGGAATTTGAAGATGAGACAATTGGAGTTGTTTGGCCTATCTATGCTGGAGAACCACCTCATATGATATTAGAGTTTTTAAAGAAGGCATCATTTAAAACTGACTATTTTTATATGATATTAACATATGGAAAAGATGCAACTGATGCGCCTGAATGTATTTATGCAAAAGCTCAAGAATTCGGAGTGCATATAGATTATATTCATACAATCTATATGGTAGATAATTACTTACCATCTTTTGATATGAATGAACAAAAGGCAATGACAAAGACAACTGAAGAAGATATTCAACAAGCATTAAATGATATCAAGAATAGAAAAAAGGGAATTCCTGAAGCTGATCAAGCAGCAAAAGATTTCCATGCTAAAGCAGCACAAATCTTTGCTGAAAAGCCTTTTCTTATTAATGGGGAACAAATTACAGTGACAGAGAAATGTATTGGATGTGGGATCTGTGCGAAAGTCTGTCCAGTTGGGAATTTCTCTATTGAAGATAAAAAAGCCAAACGAAAGAGTGAAACTTGTGAATTTTGTTTAGCTTGTGCACATAACTGTCCACAAATGGCTATTACAACATCTGTATCTGATAAAAATCCAACTGCAAGATTTCGTAATGAACATGTGACATTACAAGATATTATAAAGTCTAATCAACAATAGGAGACGTATATGAATAAAAGACAAATAGGACAAACACATATGTTTGTTAATCCTGTAGGACTTGGATGCATGGGATTTTCACATGCTTATGGTCCTGCTGAAGATAAAGAAACTGCAATAAGCATGATCAAAAAAGCCTATGATATGGGATATGACTTCTTTGATACTGCAGAATGTTATACAGGTGAAAATGCTGATGGGAGTCTCTCGTATAATGAAGAGTTATTAGGCGAAGCCTTGAAAGATGTTCGTCATGATGTTGTTATTGCAACAAAGTTTGGTGTTAATCATAAGGGTGATCATCTAGAATTTGATAGCTCTCTTCAAACAATTAGAAAATCAATTGAAGGAAGTTTAAAAAAGCTTCAAACTGATTATATTGATTTATATTATCAACATCGCATTGACCCTCAAGTAGAACCAGAAGTGGTTGCTGGCGTGATGAAAGAACTTATATCTGAAGGGAAAATAAAAGCATGGGGAATTTCTGAGACAGATGAGGAATACTTGAGAAGAGCACATGCAGTATGTCCTGTATCAGCAATTCAAAATCGTTATTCAATGATGGCAAGATGGCATGAAAATTTATTTGCGGTATGTGAAGAACTCAAAATCACATATGTTGCTTTTTCACCAATGGCTAATGGAATATTGAGTGGAAAGTTTAATCCACAGTCACAATTTGATGATGGAGACTTTAGAAATTCTATGCCACAATATCAAGAAGAAGGTTACCAAAAGGTTCAAAAATTATTAGAATTATTAAATAAAATAGCTGATGAAAAGAACTGTACAATGGCACAACTTTCAATGGCATGGATGATTTGTAAGAAAGACTATATGATACCTATTCCTGGAAGTCGAAAAGAAAGTCGTTTACTAGAGAACATTCATGCTGGTGATGTCATATTAACACCAGTAGAGGTTCAAATGATTGATGATCAACTAGATACAATGGATTTTGATGTCTTTGGTGGACATAAATAAAAAGGAGAAAAGAAATAATGGAAAACTTTAAATTAAGTAATGATACAACAATCCCAGCAGTCGGTTTTGGAGTCTTTATGATTCCTAATAATGGACCAACATATGATGCAACACTTGCTGCTTTAAAAGCAGGATATCGTCATATTGATACAGCAGCTGGATACATGAATGAAAGTGATGTAGGAAAAGCAATTAAGGATAGTGGTATTGATAGAAATGAAATCTATATCACGTCTAAGTTATGGTTACAGGATTATGGATATGAAAATGCGAAGAAAGGAATTGAAAATTCTTTAAGATTTCTAGGTGTTGATTATATTGATCTTTATTTATTACATCAACCTTATGGAGATTATTTAGGAGCATGGAAGGCTTTAGAAGAAGCTGTCAGTGAAGGAAAGATTAAGTCTATTGGGATTTCTAATATCACAGTCAATCTATGGAATAAGTTTAAAACAGGTATGAAGATGATGCCTGTTGTCAATCAAGTGGAATTTAATCCTTTTACTCAACAAAAAGAATTAAGAAAAGTGATGGATGAAAATCATATTAGACTTGAAGCTTGGTATCCATTAGGACATGGAAATAAAGATTTATTAGAAAATGAAGTGATTAATAATCTTGCTAAAAAATATAACAAGAATGCAGGACAAATTATTTTAAGATGGATTTATCAAGAAGGTGTCATTTCTTTACCAAAATCAACGAACCCAACAAGAATGCAAGGTAATATTGATATCTTTGATTTTGAATTAACTGAAAGTGAAATGAAGGATATTCAAAATCTAGATACTAAAAAGCCAACTCATAATCCAGAAGATCCAGCAAACGAAACACGTTTAATGGGCTTAAAAATTCATGATTAATAAAGGAGAACTTAGAATATGGAATATATAACGTTAAATAATGGTGTAAAAATGCCAGTCGCTGGTTTTGGTGTTTTTCAAATTCGTGATGAAAAAGAATGTGAAAGAGTTGTTTTAGATGCTATTGATGCTGGTTATCGTTTGATTGATACTGCACAATCTTATGGAAATGAAGAAGCAGTTGGAAAAGCTATTCAAAAATCTTCTGTTGATAGAAGTGAATTATTTATTACCACAAAGGTATGGATCACAAACTATGGCTATGAAAATGCTAAAGCTTCAATAGAAGAATCTTTAAAGAAAATGAAATTAGACTATTTAGATTTGGTTTTATTACATCAACCATTTAAAGATTATCATGGGGCATATAAAGCTTTAATTGATTTGTATCATGAAGGAAAGATTAAAGCAATTGGTGTATCTAACTTCTATCCAGATCGTTTGGTTGATTTATGTTTAGATACAAATGTGATTCCAGCAGTTAATCAAATAGAAGTCAATCCTTTTCATCAACAACCTTTAGCTGAACAATATAATCAAAAATATGGTGTACAATTACAAGCATGGGCTCCATTTGCAGAAGGTAAAAATGGTATTTTTACAAATGAAACATTAAGTGAAATTGGAAAGAAATACAATAAATCAATTGGACAAGTTATCTTAAGATGGTTAATCCAAAGAGGTATTGTTCCATTAGCGAAAACAGTGAGAAAAGAAAGAATGTTAGAAAATATAAATGTATTTGATTTTGTATTAAGTGATGATGATATGAAAACTATCACTGAAATGAATAAAGATACAAGTTCATTCTTCTCTCACTATGATCCTGCAACAGTAGAAATGATTTGTGGTTTGAAAAGATAATGATAGAAATCAAGGGCTTTTATAAATATAT
>JAVWHX010000009.1:0-43785 GCA_036639875.1 Coprobacillus sp. | reverse complement strand
AACCTAATTTTCTTAATCTGGAAAAACTTGTATCCTTAAATTTTGCAAGTTCCAAAAAATCTTCCGATTTTATACATTTATGATCTAGAACTATTCTTTTGTAAGTATATTTTAACATGTATCTCACCTCCAACATACAAAAAGACAAATAAAAGTTTATAAAAAACTATCATTTATCTTCTTGATTATCATATATAAGTTTTGGTTTGTTTTTAGAATAGGCAGCTTTAAGATAAGGAATCTGTTCATCGGTAACTAATCCAAGATAGGTTACAGTCCTATGCTTATGTTTCCCATTTTCAATGTAAGATTCGACTAATGATGCGTATTGACCATATTTAGATTTAGTGATTTTAATAAACATAATACCATCCTTTCTACTATAAAAAATCATTAAAATACTATAAACATACAAAATACACACCCTCTATTTCTACTATAATTATACCATAAAAATGCAAAAAAGAGAAGAAAACTGATAATCATATCAGAGTATCTTCTCTTTATTTTTACATGGTAATATCAATGTCTTAAGTTGCTGACATTGTGAATTACTCAACACTTTTTACAAATAATGCTATATGTAAAAATATAATACAATTATGAGATCTCTAAAAAAACAATTTTTCTATCATAAGTAAAAACAACAAATCATTAATTATTATTTAATAAAATTAGACTCAATATATTCAACAAAAGGTTTTTTATTAACTTTATCAGTGTTTTGAATATACCATTCAAACGACTCTATCAATCCTTCCTCAAGAGACTTTGTATGAGTCATTAATTTATCTTGTTCATATATATCAAGATAATATTCATAGTCATAAAAACAAAAATAGTTCCTTTGTTCAATATCTGCACTAACGTTAACAAATTCAACATTTTTACCAGCAACTTTATAACACAATGTAACCCAATCATATATAGAAATAGTTTCCTTATTACCAACATTAAATATATGCTGACATGGTTTCTTATTTAAAATCACATCCATAAACTGACATAAATCATCAATATGAAAAAACTGTAATTTCATTTCTCCTTGTTTAGGTAAAAAAACTTTCTATTCTTTAATGCACAGTCAAAAACAAAAGACTCTCTATATACATTATTCATTTGTCCATATAAGTAAGGTGGACGAATAATATAAGCATTCGAATTTCTTTTTAATAATGCTTGTTCAGCTGCTATTTTATGAGTTCCATAATTACCCCAAAACTTATTTAGCCCTAGTTGTGTATTCTCTCGAATTGGTTGTGGACAATATTCAGGATATACTGCACTTGAACTTATAAAGATATAATCATCATAACTTTCAACAGCATCAAGCAATAAATTGATATCAATAGAAGTATATGCATTAACATCGAAAATAACATTAAAATGATATCCTCTTAATTTATCTCCAATATTATGTCTATCCGCTTCTATAAGATTGACTCCTTTAATTTGCGTTTTTGTATTTCGATTCAAAACAAATACATTATCACCTTTTTTTATATAATATTCTGATATGTAGCGACTTACAAAAACTGTCCCACCAGTAACAAGTACATTTTTCATACCAATCTCCTTACAAATTTTTGTTTTTTTAGAAGCACTCGAAACAAATAGATCTATCGACCTTGTTTCTTGTTTTTTACAATATAATTCATAGTCGTTGCAATAACAGCACTCTCACCAATCAGTAAGTCTATTGGTGGTAAATAAGATAAAAACTTATAATCAGCGTTATCTTTATTCATATTCTTCTCCTACTCTTTTTATATCAATAACATCTGTTCTCTTCCTCATACTTCTAGAACACCTGCATAATCTCATTGATCTCTTTTCGATCAGTTCTATGTTTTTCACTATCATCTGGATATCCAATACAAATTACCAATCTAATTCTGCTTTTTGCATTTATATTTAATAATTGTTTTATCCTATCTTCATTAAAATAACCAATCATACATGTTGCCAATCCTAACTCTGTTGCTTGTAAAGATAAGTAAGAACAAGCAATTCCAATATCTGTTTTTGTAAAATCTTGATTCTTCATTTTATTGACAATTTTTTCAGAGAAATTAGGCTTCTTTTCTTCAACAACAATAAATCCAGTATTTTTAGTAAAAGGTTGAGTTAGCTTTACTAGTTCTTCTCTTTTTAAATCATCCATAACAACATAGAATTTCCATGGTTGCGAATTACACGCAGAAGGAGCTTTTCGAGCTGCTTCTATACACTTAAAAACCAATTCCTTATCTAATGTCTTTGCAATATACTTTCTACAACTGTATCGATTATTCACCAAATCTAAAAAAACCATCTTTTCTTCCTCCTCAAATTTCATTTATAGAAGTATTATATCTTATTCCTTACATAATATAAATATATAACTATTTATATTAAAACTATATAAACACAAAAAACTATAATATAGATATTCTACATTATAGTTCTTTTCTTAATTATTTTTCATTAGCCATTTTCATAACAGATATAGCATGTCTAATTTTATAAAAACTCTTTGCAATATTTAATCCATGATCACCAATACGTTCAAAATCAATTAATGTTTCAGTAAATAACGCACTATGTTCAGGAATACATGTTTTATTTCTTAATCGTTTTAATTGATTAATTGAGAATGTATGATTTAAGTTATCAATACTATCTTCAATAACATCAACTTTTTCTACAATCTTATATAATTCATTATGTGTTAATACCATTAACTCACTTAGAATATTATTTGTCACATCATTCATAACCTTGATTTCATTTAAAGCCTCTTCAGATAAAGGTATTTTCTCTTCTGCTAGCTTTTTAGCACGTCCAGCTATATTCACAGCATGGTCACCAATTCTTTCAAGGTCTCCAGATGTTTTTACAAACAATTCAATATTTTGTGCTCCTTCAAAAGGATATTCAATACTAATAGCATTGGTTGTAAAACGAATAATTTCTTTATTTAAATAATCTATATAATCTTCTGCTTCTAGAAGTTTATCATACTTCTTTTCATCAAATTCAACCATTAAATCAAATGATCTTTTAACATTATCAGTTACAGAATTTAACATATTTTGACATTCATTAAATAATTGAACATTTGCTATAGCACTTGTCCCAATTAAGAAATCATTTGTAAAGACATTAAAGTCAAGATATTTCGTTGATTTCTTATCTTCATGTCCTTCTTTTTCTGGTAATATCTTATATGCTAGAGCTACCAATTGTTTACCAAATGGTAATAACAACATTGTTGTTGCAACGTTAAAGACTGTATGTACGTTAGCAATTTGGGCAGGTATGTTAGACGGTGTTAACGATTGCATAATTTGTGCAAATGGAGTTAACATACTTATACAAACAAATATAATCGTTCCTATAATATTAAAGGATAGATGTAATATCGTTGTTCGTTTTGCATTACGTCCAGTTCCAATAGAAGCCAAAACAGCAGTAATACATGTTCCAATATTTTGACCAAATAACACATAAATAGCAGATGGTAATGTAATGACACCACTCATTGCTAGGGCTTGTAAAATCCCTACTGAAGCAGACGAACTTTGAATAATTGCCGTAAATCCAGCTCCAACCAATATACCAATTAATGGGTTTTCAAATGATGATACCATATTCACAAAGTCTGGTGAACTTCTTAATGGGATCATAGCTGTAGACATCATTTCCATCCCCATAAATAAAATCCCTAATCCAGCAATAATTGTTCCAAATGAATCAGCTTTTTTACTTTTAAAGAAAGCAATTAAAGCGACTCCCACAAAAGCAATAACAGGTGCCCATGCAGTAATATCAATAGCGATTAACTGTCCAGTAATAGTTGTTCCAATATTGGCCCCCATTATTATCCAAACAGCACTTTGTAAATTCATTAAACCAGCATTTACAAATCCAACAGTCATAACTGTTGTAGCAGATGAAGATTGAATTAAAGCAGTAATTAACGCTCCAACAATAACCCCTAGAAAACGATTAGCAGTCAGTTTTTCTAGGATAACTTTCATCTTATTTCCAGCAGCCATTTCAAGACCGTTGGACATCATTGTCATTCCATACAAGAATAAAGCAAGGCCACCTAACATGGCAAAAACGTTTGTCAGTTCCATAGTTCCCTCCAATTATATGTTGAGGTTATCATAGATTTAACACAAAGTAAATATTCTTAACACAATCTTAACATTAAAAGTCTAAATTTGTAAAAAAACCTCCTCTTACGAGAAAGTTCCTTATTTATAAATCACAGATTCCTGTTCCTTCTCCATACATTGAATACCAGTCAGAATTAAAGTCATCTACTGCTTTTTCAATATTTGGATTCTTAAAGATTGTCTTTAAAATATCTGCTTGTGCTGTTATTGCATGTGCTCCACTATTAAATGAATCTTTAATTTGTTGTACTCCTTTAAAGCTTGCTGCAACAATCTTACAATCATATCCATCCATCTCTATTCTTTCTGCTAATTCAGCAATTAATTCCATTGGATCTGCTCCTAAGTTTCCAATACGATTCACATATGGTGCAATATAATCAGCACCTGCTGCTAAAGCAACATATGCTTGCATTAAATCATAAACTGCAGTTGCTGTGATTTTAACACCTTCTGCTTTTAAGATTTTAATAGCTTTTACACCTTCAAAAGAAACTGGAACTTTGATATAAACTTCATTATCAATTTCTTCTAAAATACGATGTGCTTCTTTAACGATTGTTTCACAATCTTTAGAAATCACTTGAACATGTAAGCTTCTTTCTTTTCCAATAATCTTTCTGATTTCTCTCATATGATGAAAGAAATCTTTTGGATTTGTTTGTTTAACGATTGATGGGTTACTTGTGACTCCAACAATTGGCATATATTCTACCATTTCTTTAATCTCTTCTAAATTGACAGTATCAATAATAAATTCCATTTTCTTTTTCTCCTATTCTTTGATTAAGTTTTTTAAACCAGTTTGATAAACAAGATTATAATAATGATTCATTTGTTCATCAGTATACATTTTGTATTGCTTATCTAAGCCATACTCAAGATCAACTAATGAATATTTTGATGAAGCTAATGGATTATAATTTAATAATTCATATTTGACTTCGGGATAAATACTCACTAAGAATCTTGCAATTGCTGTGATATTTTGATCAGTAGCACTCATTGATGGAATCAATGGTGTTCTGATAATCACCTTATCTTTGTACTTACTTTCTAATATATATTTTATATGTTTTTGAATGGTTTGAAAAGAGACACCTGTATATTCGATATGTTTTTGTTCATCGCATATTTTCATATCTGCATAAATGAGGTCTAAATAAGGGAGGGCTTCTTGAATAAGTTCTAAAGATGTATAAAGTGAAGTTTCAATTGCAGTATGAATACCTTCTGCTTTTAATCTTTTCAACAATTCAATTAAGAACTCTCCTTGCATAAATGGTTCACCACCTGAAACAGTAACACCACCACCATGTTTGTAAAAGACTTCATCTTGCTTAACCTTTTCAATCAATTCATCAATATCATAAGCCTGACTGTCATATTGAATGGCAGAGGAAGGACATGCTTTTATCAAATTATCGAAGTCTCCTTGATAACCCAAATGAAAGTATGGTCTGCCACTATCAAATGTCATCTGATTTTCATATGCTGCTTTTTCACATAGTCCACAATGAATACAGTTCTTTTCAAAATAAACAGGTCTTTGTTTGGTTGATAACCCTTCTGGATTTTGACACCACTTGCATCTTAACGGACAACCTTTAAAGAAGATTGTTGTTCGAATGCCATGACCATCATGAGTTGCAAAACGATTGATATCAAAAACATAAGCTTTAGAGTTCTTCATAACTCGTTCTCTCTATAATTTCATCTTGGAGTTTACCAGCTAATTCTGTAAAGTAAGCTGTATAACCAGCAACTCTGACAGTTAAAGAAGGATAATTCTCTGGATGAAGTTTTGCATCTAATAAGTCTTCTTTTCTCACAACATTGAATTGAATATGTGGGATTTCTAGATCAACGAACGCTCTTAAGAAAGCTTCAAATTTATCGATTTGATGATCGTTCTTAAAGAAATCTGGTAAGAACTTCATATTTAACAATCCACCATTTGTTGTAAGAGAGTTATTTAAACGAGAAACTGATTTTAAGACTGCTGTTGGACCAGCTAAATCTCGCCCATAAACTGGTGACATCCCACCATCAGCTAATGGTTCAAGAGCTTTTCTACCATCAGCAGAAGCCCCTACATTTTCACCCATTGGAACATGAGCAGAAACAGTATACATACCTGTATGATATAAACCACCACGGTAGTTCGTATAATCTTTCATACGACTTCTAAAATACTCAGCCCATTTAGCCCCTAAACTATCAACCCATTCAATATCATTTCCATACTTAGGAACTTTGTGAAGTAACATTGTTTGTGTGATTTCATGTCCCTTGAAATCATCTTGTAATGCTTTTAAAAGTTCTTGTTGAGAAATTGTTTTTTTATCATAGACAAGCTCTTTGATAGCTGCAAATGAATCCGCTAGGTTTGCAACTTGAATCATTTGAATTCCTGATAAATTATATTTTGCGCCACCTCTCGTTACATCTAATCCCTTCTCTAAACAATCATCTATAACTGTTGAAAGAAAAGCTGTTGGTACACATTCTTGATGAATTCTTTCCACTACATTTTCAGCTTTCATCATTTCTTCTATAAAATAATCAACTTGTTTTTGAAATGCATCTTCTAAATCTTCAAATGTTTCATAAGTCTCAAGACTACCTAAGTCTAATCCAATTTGTTCATTTGTTAGTAAACATCTTCCATGATTTAATGTAAGTTCTAATGCTTTGTTTAAGTTAAACATAGCAGCGTCACTCCAGCCTAGGTTATTTCCATGAGTTGTCAGTTCTACACATCCAACAATCGCATAATTATAAGCATCTTCTTTTTCAATACCTAAATCATTAATCATTGTTTGAACAACAGATTCATCATTAAAGAATTGTGGCATTCCACTTCCCTTAGAGACAACTTTAACTGCCTCATGCATCAATTCATGAGATGAATTTTTGTTTAATCTGACTGATAAATTCGGTTGTGGTAAACCAAGATGATATTGTGCTTTTAGACAAAGCATTGAGATATCATTATAAGTATCGTGCCCATCTTTATCTAAACCACCAATCGCTATATTAAAGCCAATAGGGAATCCAGCAAAGTACTTTGCACTATGTTGATTTCTTAAATAAACAATTTGATTGAACTTTAACCATAAACATTCTAGTATTTCTAATGCATATTGTTCATCGATAATACCAGATTCTAAATCACGTTGATAGAAAGGATATAAGTATTGATCCATTCTTCCTGGTGAGAATGATGATGCATTTGATTCCATATGCAATACAACAAATAAGAACCATAATGATTGAACAGCTTCATGAAAATTTTCAGGAGCTCTTTTTGAAAGATTCAAACAATTCATCGCAACATTTCTTAATGAATCTTGATACTCTTCTTCAACATCATCTAACATATCTTGAATCATATCGTGATATCTTTTCATAAATGTACAGACACCATCTAAAACAAGAATTGTACATTCATAGAATTCTTTTTGGTCTTCTTGACATGTTTGTAATTTCTCAATTGCTTTTTCTTTTAATCCTTGAGGTCCTAACTTTAACCATAACTTAGAATCAGGACAGATATGTCCTTGAGCATGATCCTTTTGATTAATTTTAACAACCTTTGTGATTGCATCTATTTCTTTTCCATATTCTTGTCTAATGACATCTTCCATAGAATGTCCATTCCAATATGGAAAAATCTTTTCTTTAAACTCTTGAATATCTTCATCTTTAACTAAGAACTTATCTTGTGGTCTTGTTGGTAATGTTTCCATTTCCTTATTAACCCATGAACATCCACTCTCTGGAAAAACAACACCATAACGAACACCCTTTGTTCTATTTCCAACAATTAACTCTTCTTTCTCTACACCTATTTCTAATTCTTCTAATGCTGCCTTTAATGATAAGGCTCTTTTTTTAGGAACAGATAATAATTCATTGTCCTGATAAACACGAGTGATAATACGTGCTTGTTCAATAGATGCATAACGTGGTTGACTTAACATCTTTTCTTTTAAGATATCAATTCTTTTTGCTTGGTATAATTCTTTCATGTCCATCCTCCTATACAATCGTTAATCCATAATTTTCTATGCGACTTTCTAATTTATCATTTAATTCATGTGAAACAATTAAACTTGTTAAATCACTTAATGATGCAAAGACATAATTTCCATCTTCTACAAGTTTTCTTTCTTCACAGAAGACATAACTCTTTTGGCTTTGTTCAATCACAGCTTTTTTCATAACGCCATCATCAACATGATATGTTGATAAAACACCTTGAAGTGAATCTACTCCAACAACTCCTAAGAATGATTTATCTACTTTAAAAGAACGAATCAATTGAGAAGATAATGAACCACAAAATCCATCACCCTCATTATTTAATTGTCCACCAATAAAGATTAAAGAAATATGTGGACAATGATTTAATATATTTAAAATATCAATCATATTTGTAATAACTGTTACTTGAAGTGAAGACTGTTTAAGAAGATTGGCTAACTCTATGCTTGTTAATGAAATGTCTAAGAATAGAGTATCTTGTGCTTCAATAAGCGACATTGCTTTCTTTGCTAAAATAACTCTTTCACTATTTGGTGTACTCTTACGATCTTGACTATTATACATATGTGGATTTTCACGAACACGTACAGCCCCGCCATAAGCCTTTTTCAGTAACCCTTTTCTTTCAAGTGCTGCTAAATCTTTACGAATACAATCCTCAGTGACATCAAATTGAAGACTTAAATCTTTAACTTTAACACTCCCATCTTGATTGACAATACTTACGATTTCATCTTGTCTTTCTTGTGCAAACATACTATCTCCTTTTTTATTGCTTTTTATTGTTTATTCTTATTTCGTCTTCATTATATTCCTTTTCAACAAGAATTCAAGTGTTTTTTATACTTTTTAATAAAAAACAATACAAAACAATTATGAGACAAATTTGAGAATTTTCTTATAGCAATCCATGTTATAATACACTTGTCATTTATCCCTCTATCAAGGAGGAGGTGAAACTTGATGATAACTTTTTTGGTATCAGTTATGGTAACTATCGGAGTAGGTGTGATTGTAAGTGTTCTTACATATTTCATCAACAAGTGGCTTGACAAGTACTTTGATAAATGACAAGCACAAAAAAAGGGAAGTGCCTGCTTCCCTTTTTCCTTTGAAACTTGATGTTTCAACTTTTCTAGTACTGAATATATCTTAACATATCTATTAAGACATTTCAAGTATTCACACAGCAAATTTTTTTATTCTTTTATTTTATAAATCTCTAAACGAAATCACTTCAATATGATTATCTTTCAACCATTTTTTTAATATAGGACTTGTGACTAATGAATAATCATATAATCTTTCATTAATCATTGATGATGTAGTCAACAAGTCATAATCAATAAAACCTGGATGCGTTACAACAACATTCAAACCATCTTGCATTTGAAAGTCAGCATCAATAAACATATTCTCAAAATTATTATTATGATCTTGATAATAGTCATATTGCTTCATACATTGTTCATGAACAATCGCTGGAATATCCTCAGCATATAAACAGTACTTAATCTCATATTCTTTATAAACCCTCACAACTGCATCAATAAGCTCTGGAACTTCTAAGACATGAAAATCAATATATTCAGGCATTTCTCCAACCATTTCAATATACTTGTCTAACTGATATTTTGCTTCTATATAGGCTTCATCAGTATTAAACAAAGGAACTCCATCAGCAATTTGTTGACGTCTTATACGACTAGAAATAAACACACCATTATCATCTATCAACGTTGGAATCAATTCCTTTGGCGCTAACGCTTTCCCATTTGTAACATTTACATGTAAGCCTAAACACAATCCTTTATGTTTCTTAGCAAGTAAAACAGCTTCAGAAGCATATGGCATATTCACCATAAGTGCCATACTATTTACTAACCCTTTTTCATAAGCCGATATCATTCCTAATGTCACTGCTTCACTATACCCTAAATCATCACCACGAATCAATAATTGTTTCATATGTTCTCCTCCATGACTCTTTATCTCAAGTATAATTGAAAGTCAAAAAAATTGCTTACTATTTTCAACCCATGAAAACAATAAACAATTTTAAAGTTATACTTCTTTCATATCGCGACTTGCAATAATATCAATACCTAAATCAAAAATATTTTTTATAATAATATCCTTTTCATAAATCGGGGCTTTTACTTTAACACCTTTCAACAACAACATTGTTTCATTAATTTTACTTAATGGTATTGGGAGTGATGTAATCACTGGTAATTGATGATAGATAGCATTCTCAATTTCTACAGTTGTTGTAAGAGTACGTGTTGGATTTGTTAATTCATTAATTGCATATTGTTTACCTCTAGGACACGTATTCCCACTTACTTCAATATTCCCATTATCATCTCGAACACTCAAACGACAACCAATTGGACAAACAATACAAACCATTTCCTTTAACATTCTCTCACTTCCCAACTTATATCATTATGAATCATTTCTAAATCAACTTTCTTTAAAATCACTTTTTCCATTTCAGCTGGAGCAAGACTTCTTTTCTTTATGACCTTAACAAAATTCCCACTCGTAATAACAATCTCACAAGACTTATATGGATTCCTTACTCTAAACAAACATTCAATATCATTAGATATATTCTCATGAATAATTTGTGGAATTACGTAAGAAATTCCATCACGAGCAATTTGGAATAACTGTTTACCATATTGATCATGACTTGAAATATATTTAACAGCATTCATTCCTGCCTTACTTCCTTCCACACTCACAAAATCAACAAGATCATGAACATGCAACACATTTCCACAAGCAAAAATCCCAGGAATTGACGTCATATAATGTTCATCAACAATAGCCCCTTTCGTCTGTGAATGCATTTTAATTCCTGCATCTTCACTTAATTTATTTTCAGGAATTAACCCAACTGACAATAACAATGTATCAACATCAAATACTTTTTCAGTATTTTCAATAATATTTCTATTTTCATCAACAGCACTAATCACAATCTTTTCTAAGCTTTCTTTTCCAATAACTTGTGTAACAGTATGACTTAAATATAATGGAATATCAAAATCTTCTAAACATTGTTTTATATTTCTAGCAAGTCCATTAGAATACGGCATGACTTCAGCAACACCTAAAACCTTTGCCCCTTCAAGCGTCATTCGTCTTGCCATAATTAATCC
This sequence comes from Coprobacillus sp., assembly GCA_036639875.1. Lineage (GTDB taxonomy): Bacteria > Bacillota_I > Bacilli_A > Erysipelotrichales > Coprobacillaceae > JAVWHX01. The sequence goes on along the minus strand of JAVWHX010000009.1, from coordinate 32,399 downwards.
AATATCTCCACTCCCAAGAATAAACACTCTTTTCCCAACAAGATACCCATCAATGTTTAAAAACTTCTGTGCTTGTCCTGCATTATAAATACCATTAGGACGTGTTCCTTTAATATCAATTGCTCCTCTTGTTCTTTCACGACAACCCATTGCTAAAACAATTGCTTTGGCTTGAATTTGTACATACCCATGTTTTGGAGATACAACACTAACAACCCTATGAGATGTCATATCGATAACAGTACTTTCTAACCATATATCAATATCTTGATACTTTTCAACAGCCTTTATATAACGATTTGCATAACTTGGTCCACTCAACTCCTCTTTAAAGGTATGAAGACCAAAACCATTATGAATACATTGTTGCAAAATACCTCCACACTCTTTTCCTTGTTCAATAATCAAAATGCTAAGACACCCTTGTTCTCTAGCAGAAAGAGCAGCAGCTAATCCCGCACTTCCTCCACCAATAATAACAATATCATAATTAATCATAACAAGTCCTCCTTTGCTTTTACTTTTAAAAGTTCAGTTTGAAGACTCTTATATAAAATGTCTTTCTTATGGACATGAAGTTCGCGTGCTAAGATTTCAACAATTTCTGGAGAACAGAATCCCCCTTGACATCCACCCATTCCAGGACGACATCTTTTTTTAACTCCATCTACAGTCGTTGCGCCAACTGAGCGATGAATCACATCTAACACTTCTCCTTCTGTGATCTTTTCACAACGACAAATAATTTTACCATAACGGGGATCTTTTTTTATATACTCATTTTGTTGAACAATTGACATCTCTGATAAAACAACTTCTTCTTTACGTTTTATATAGCTATTTTTCTTTTCCATCTCAAATGTCTTTAAACAAAAAGTATTAACTATATATTTTGCAATCGCTGGTGCTGATGTTAATCCTGGTGATTCTATACAAGAAACATGAATAAAATTTTTATATTTCTTATCCTCTTCAATGACAAAGTCACCAACATTCCCTGTCGAACGTAATCCAGAAAAAGTTCTAATGATTTTATCAAAAGGAATATCTTTTACGGTTTTTGTAACTTGTTTTTTCACTTCATTTAGTGCATTTGTTGTTGAGGTATCTTCTTTATCTTCAACAAATTCACTGTTAGGACCTAATAAAACATTTCCATGTATTGTTGGTACAGCCAAAATACCTTTTCCTTTTGATGAAGGAACTGGATAAATAATTTCATTAACTAAAGGTTGAGATAATTTACCAAGAATATAATACTCTCCTTTTCTTGGTTGGATATGATAAGGAACATCTTCTAAATAAGAAGCAATTTTATCAGCATATATACCTGCCGCATTAATAATCATTTTCGTTTCTATAATACCATGATTAGTATGAACTTGATATCCATTAGAAACTGGTGTTATATCTTTAACTTCATGATTTAACAATAATTCAACACCATTATCAACAGCCTCTTCCATAGCAGCAATCGTTACTTTCCATGGTGTTATAATCCCTGTTGTAGGTAAGAACAGTGCTTCTATTACTTGATCACTAATATGAGGTTCCTTTTTTATAATTTCTTCTCTTTGGATACGTTGATAGGGAATATGGCGATCTATAGTCTGACTTTCTAATTTATCTAAGATTAAAGATTCTTCTTGATTTGTAGAAACAACCAATGCCCCTACTTGTTTAAAATCAACTTTCAATTCTTCACAAAGGGCAGGATACATTTGATTTCCTTCAAGATTAAATCTTGCCTTTAAAGTTCCAGTTTTGGGATCATGGCCCGAATGAATAATTGCACTATTAGCTCCAGTAGACTCTAGCGCTACATCATTATTCTTTTCTAAAACACTTACATCAATATTATATTTTGATAATTCATGAGCAATTAAGCTTCCTGTAATTCCACATCCAACAATAATGATATCTTTCAATTTTCATTCCCCCTAAAGCTTTGACAGCTTTTAACTGCTTGAACCCACAAATTATACATTTGAGCAGATTGTTGAGGTGATATTTGAGGTGAGTATGTTGCCAAAACGTCAACATGAAAATCATCAATTGTCCAATAGCCAACTGCTAAACCAGCTAAATGTGCTGCCCCTAATGCTGTTGTTTCACTCACTTTCAAACGAGTCACTGGAACTTGTAAGATATCACTTTGACATTGTAATAAGAATTTGTTTTCTGTAGCACCACCATCAACATAAAGTTCTTTAATATCTAATTGGGTATCTTCCTTCATTGCAAGAATTAAATCTTTACTTTGATAACACATAGATTCTAAAGCTGCCCGAACAATATGTTCCTTTGTAGTTCCGCGAGTTAATCCTACAATTGTCCCTCTTGCTTGATCATCCCAATAAGGAGCACCAAGTCCTACAAATGCTGGTACAACAACAACTCCATTTGTATCTTTAACAGCTAAAGCCATATTCTCAGTTTCACTGGCTTTTTGAAACAACTGTAAACCATCTCTTAACCATTGAATAACACTTCCAGATACAAATATACTTCCTTCTAATGCATATAATGTTTTATCGCCAATACGCCATGCTATGGTTGTTAAAAGTCCATTATCAGACTGAATAGCTGTTTCTCCAGTATTCATTAATAGAAAACCACCAGTTCCATAAGTATTTTTCATATGTCCTTTTTCAAAACAATTTTGACCAAATAAAGCAGCTTGTTGATCTCCAATCATTGAAGCAATCGGAACTTCTTGATTATAGAAATGATATGGAGCACAGCAACAATACTCTTCACTTGAAGAAACAACTTCTGGTAACATACTTTTTGGAATACCATATAAATCTAATAGTTCTTCATCCCAACATTGCTCATAAATATTATACATAAGTGTTCTTGAAGCATTAGTTACATCAGTAATATGACGCTTTCCTCCACTTAATTTATAAACTAACCATGAATCAATTGTTCCAAATAACAATTCATTATTCATGGCTTTTTCCTTAATCCCTGGAACATTTTCAAATAACCACATAATTTTAGTTGCCGAAAAATAAGGATCAATAACCAATCCTGTCTTTTCTCTAATTATTTTTTCTTTACCTAAATTCTTTAACTTTTGACAAACTTCATCACTTTGTCTTGATTGCCAAACTATTGCATGATAAACAGGTAGCCCTGTTTCTTTATCCCAAACAACTGTTGTTTCCCTTTGATTTGTAATTCCAATTGCAGCCACTTGCTCAGGTTTAATTCCAGATTTTTGGATAGTTTCTGTCATAACGGCTAACGTTGATAACCAAATCTCATTAGCATCGTGTTCTACCCATCCTGGTTTAGGGAAATATTGCTTAAATTCTCTTTGTGATGAAGCAACAATTGCAGAACTATGATCAAATAATATTGTTCTGGTACTTGTTGTTCCTTGATCAATTGCTAGTATATATTTTTCCATTATATCCACCACCTTATCTATATTTTATCCCAATTAAAATTGATAAGCAATCAAAACCATATAACTTGAAAATGAAAAAGAGCTTACTACTCTTTTAAAATTGAGACAAATTCGATACTTTTCTTATAGCAATTCACACTATAATACTATGTCATCGAGCCTTCACGATAGAAAGATGTGAAGCAAAATGATTTATGACGTTATATCTTCTATCCTTATATCTATTATAGGTAGTTTAGTCATGTACTTTATGACCAGATGACTTGATAAATATTTTCGACGATAAGCCTAGAAATGGAAAACCCAGAAGTCGTCTCTTCTGGGTTTTCTTATGATCAAAATGATTTATGACATCATCTATTGTCCCGATTATTCTAGCATAAGAATTGTGACATCTCAAGATAATCATAATGCATATCTTTATTCAAAATAAGTATATAAATAATTTTTGGGAGGACTATTGATATATCTTATTTATAGAACATTGGATTCCAATATTCTTTATTCAATTCTAAGAAATCATCAAAGATTTCTTTACCTTTACGATATGATGGAATTGTTTTATTAAGTAATATCGCTTGTAAAGCTTTTTCTTTTGAACCTTCTAAACATGCCTCTACAGCAAGTTTTTCATAACCTTTTTGTGCTTCCATCAAAGATTTATGGAATTGAGGAATATATCCAACTGCAACAGGTTCTATTCCTGATGCTCCAACATAACATGGAACTTCTACAACTGCATCATGATTAAAGTTTCCAATCGCTCCATTATTCATCACATTAATAATAAATCTTTCTCTTTTATCATTAATAATAGAACTTGCTAGATTGACTATATAATTACCATGAACACCAGCCACTAAATATGAATCTTTAGCACTCTTATTTTCAATTACTCTTCGACATTCTTCATAAACAGTGATTTCTCTACCTGCTAATACAGAATCTGCTCTTGTAAACTCATGATCGAATTGTTCTAACATTTCATCATGGAAATAATAATATTGTAAATAACACAATGGTAAGAAATCAGGGTATGCTTTAAATCCTTTAATCACATTATTAAATGTCTTAAACCAATACTCATCTAATTTACCTTCATCTTGAACAGCATTAAATCCTGTCAATTTACCACTCAATACATCTTCTCTTAATTGTGGTAATAAATCTTTACCTTCCTTATTATAAACATTTGTAAACCAACCAAAGTGATTAAGTCCAAAATATTTAAATGTTAACTCTTTTTCATCATATCCAAAGTACTCAGCAACTTGTTCTTGTTGTGAAATAGGCATATCACAAATACATAACATCTTTGCTTGTGGATAAGTTCTATAAATTGCTTCAGAAACCATTGCTTCTGGATTTGAATAATTCAATAACCATGCATTTGGACAAACCTCTAATGCTGTTTTGACAATTTCTAAGATTGCAGGAATCGTTCTTAATGCAAATGCAAATCCACCTAATCCACATGTTTCTTGACCAATAACTCCATGTTTATAACATGTATGTTCATCAATTGCTCTTTGTTCATTTCTACCTGGTCTGATTTGAATAAATACATAATCAGCACCACTTAATGCTTCTTTTAAATCAGTTGTCCAACTTGTTTTAATATCCGTTCTTCTTTCTGACATATAGATTTTACTAAACTCACCCATATGATAGACTCTGTTTTCATCAATATCATGTAAACAAAGTTCAGTTAGATTTATTTCATCTGCTTTTTCTACTAATGATCCAATAATTCCTGGAGTATGTGTTGACCCCGCTCCAATAATAACAAATTTATTTCCCATATTCTTTTCTCCTAATCATCTAACATTGCTTTAAATTCTTTAGCAACTTTATTTACCTCTGTTCCAATAATAATTTGAATTGATGTATCACTAAATCTCACTACCCCTTTAGCTCCTGTTTTCTTAATATTTTCCTCATTAACTAAAGAACCATCTTTCAATTCTAAACGTAATCTTGTAACACAGTTTTCTACTTCTTCAACATTATCTTTACCACCAATATTTTGTAAAATCTTTTTAGCCATATATTGATAATTGTTATGTTCTAATTTTATATTCATTTCATCTGTTGAAATGTCATTTTCATCAATTTCTATTTCTTCTTCTCTACCTGGTGTTTTTAAATTAAACTTTTCAATCATAAACTTAAATCCAAAATAGTAAACAAAGAAGAATACAATACCTACTGGAATAATAATCCATGAGTTTGTTCCCATGTTAAAATTAAGAATAAAATCAATAACACAGAAGTTAATCGACATTCCCAAATGAACATCTAGTAAATAAAGAATAGCTCCTGCAGCACCTGTTAAAACAGCATGGAATGCATATAATCTAGGTGCAACAAACATAAATGAGAATTCAACTGGTTCTGTAATACCAGCAACAAATGTTGTTAAAGCACCTGATGTCATTAAAGACTTTGTTTTTGCTTTATTTCTTTCTTTGGCTGTTTTATAAATAGCAGCACATGCTCCTGGTAAACCAAACATCATTGGAATAAAGAACATTGCTAGAAATAAACCAGCTGTTGGATCCCCAGCTAAGAAACGAGGGATTTCTCCTTTAACAACTTCACCAGTTGCTGTCACAAATGATCCTAATTCATAATAAATATAAGTATTGACAACATGATGTAAACCAACTGGTATTAACAAACGATTTGTGAAACCAAATACAAAGATACCAATTGCTCCAGCACCAGCAATCCAAATCCCAAAACTATTTAATCCAGCTTGACATGGAACCCAGATATAGCTAAATGCAATACCTAAAGGAACTGCTAATAAAGGTGCTAATGTCACAACAAACTTATCCCCTGTAAAGAAAGAGAACATCTGAGGCGTTTTCCATTCTTTACTATAGTTATAAACAATCGCTGTGACTGTCCCAACAACAATACCAGCAAATACTCCCATACTAATTGTTTCGTTCATGAAAGTTAAAACTGATTTAAATACTGAAAGTGAAATAACTGCTCCAATAATAGGACATGTTTTATCCTTTGTCTTTGCATATGCAATAACTGCCCCAATCGCAAATAATACATCCATCATTCCAAATACAACCCATGATGCATTTTCCAACACTGGTAAGTTTAGTAAATCTGGTGCACTTAAACGTGCAAGCAAACCAGCAGCTGGAGTGGCAGCGATAGGAATTAACATCGCTTTACCTAATTTTGATAACTGCTTTAAAATCTTGTTCATCATTTTTCTTCTCTCCTTTTTTTATATATCTTGAAAAGTACATAACTCAAAGTTTTCTTTGATATACTTTATCAATTCTTGATTTTGAATTGCTTCAACTTCATATATTCTTGGATAAGCAAAACTTGATCCAGTCATAATATTTATATCCAAATAAGCTGGATGCCACATAACTTCGATAACATCATTTTTTAGTGATCCTTTTTCAATTTGACTTCTGATTGATGTTATAAGCAAATTCAACTTATCATGACTATCTTTAAATTCTTCTGAAATAGAACACCAAGGATCAATAAGAATATCATTCGTTACAATATCTTCATCTTTTAATATTGATACATCTTGAAACGAATTTCTAACAGGTAATCCATATTCCTTAGCTAGTTTTTTAATAATCAGTGGATTATTTTTAAATGTATGTGTATGATGATGTGAATCTAAATGTGTAGGTTTAATTCCAGCAGCAGATACTTTATCTATTTGTGCTTTCCATTCCCTATAAACCTCGTCATCATCAACCTTTGTCAAAGCATCATTGTAAAATGTTAACTTTTTAAAATCCCCATTTTCATTAACAAGTGTTTTGTGCCCCTCTAAAACTGGTCTTCCACATGTCAAAGTTAAATGAACTCCAATTCCTAAACCCGGATTTTGTTTTGCTAATGCAACTGCATGATCAAATCCTGGCATTGCCGGCATAAGCGTTGTGGATGTCAACATTCCATTTAAGTAACAATCAATTATGCCATAATTGATTGCATTTGAATAACCAAAGTCATCTGCATTATTAATAATCTTTACCATTCCTTCTCCTCCTTTTTCAAACAAAAAACCTAAAATGTTAAATAAACTTTAACATTCTAGGTTTTGCCTGCTTAATCAGTTACAATCCTATTTTCCTAATATTTGTGTAATATGTATCATCAGATACATAATCTCAGATTGGCTAACTTCATAGCCATGTTCTTTTTCTATATATTTTTCAATACACTTAGCACAATCCACTAATTTTGGATTATTATGAATAAGCAATTGATAAATACCTTGATTTACAACATCTTCTCTTGTTTCATCATTTTTTATTCTTCCAATAAAGAATCTTAAATGAGTAATCAACCGATTATAACTTAATGATTCTTTATCTAAAGTAACATTATAGTTTCTTTCGATAATATCTACTATATCAACAACTGAATCAATAAGTTCCATTGTCTTACTGGCTTTTGCATTTTCACTATCAGATACAAAGTAAACAGCAAAGTATCCTGCTTCATCAATTGGTAATCTTATTCCTGTAGTCTCTGCAATATAATCAATAATCCATAAACTGAATTCAAATTCCTGTTTCCAAATAGTCTTAATTTCCATAAGGGTTAAGTTTGGTAATGTTATACCTTCTTTTCCTCTTTCAATTGCTGCAGACAAGTGATCTATAAAAGGAATGAAGATAGAAACACTAAATTTTTTACCAAATTTCTCTGATGCCTTTTCAAGTATGACTCTACTTATTTCAAAATACTCTGAAGGAATTCTATCTAACAATTCGTAGATTCTTTTTTTCTTTCCGTTTTCTAAATAAAAGATTTGAGTTACTTTTTCTTTTTCAATAAAATCCCCAATCTTTTTCTTAAAACCAACTCCGGCACCTGTGATTATCATCTCTTCATTTTTAGAATTCAAACAACTTACAACATTATTGTTATAAACTTTTATAATCTTCATATGCCCCTCCTTCAAAAAAATAACACCTACAAATAAACAATAATGTTTATTATAGGTGTTGCCTGCTTTATCAGTTACAATCCTAAGTTAAATACTACATTAATCATATATCTACAATTTTTATTTGTCAATAGCCTTTTTAAAATTTAATAATTTCAGTTTCTTTAGATATACATTTACCCTCATCAACAAGAATTTTAATAGAATAATCACTATGATTTAAAATAATTATTGGTGTAACCAAAGAAATATTTTTTTCTTTAAAAAACTCCATATCAACCCTAATAATTGGTGTCCCCATTGTTACTTTTTGGCCTTCATTAACTAGTACTTCAAAGCCTTGGCCACCTAGATTAACTGTATCCATACCAATATGTACCAACACTTCTAATCCATTAGATAATTTCATTCCAAAAGCATGTTTTGTTTTTGGAATAACAGTAATTACTCCTTGACATGGTGCAACAAATACATCTTCACTTGGTTCAATAGCAAGACCTATTCCCATCATTCCTGATGAAAAAACTTCATCTTTTACATCACTTAATTTAATAATATTTCCACTCACTGGAGCCATTAAACATTTCTTTTCTTTCTTAAACAAATCAAACATTCTTCTATCCTCCTAATAAAATAAGGCAAAGCATTCTTGAACGAATACTTTGCCTAATTGAATAGTTACAAATTTCTTTTACATATATATTCTAGCAAAGGATAATTTACATGTCAATGAAAATTGAGATAAATTTGAGAATTTTCCCATAACAATTTGTATTATAATATCAATGTCTCGATTCCTTCATGATGATCTATGACATTTCAAGTATAAGCATGTTGATACCATAAACATAATAAAACCCTAATTCAACCATTTTATATACTTTCCTCTTTTTTCATTTGTTTTCAACATTTTTCCACACTTAATTGAATTTCCCCTCTCTTTTAAGATATATTTGTATTGACAAATCCAAAGGGAAAGGTAAAATTAAGATGATATTAAAGGCAACCTCATTGAAAGATGAAATACGCAAAACTATAGGGCCTAAACTCAAATCATCGAGTATGGCAGCCAGTTACACTCATACATATATGGAACTAGTTACACTCGTACATATGAAGTGAAGCGTATTCTATCTTGATAGAGTGCGCTTTTGTATTAACTTCATAAGGGAGGATAAAAATATGAAGAAAAATAAAATATTTGCAGTTTTAGCATCTTCGACAATGATATTAAGTTTATTAGCAATGCCAGTGACTGTTAATGCAGCAGGAAATAGTAGTCCTCAGTATTTGACAAAAGCTAGTAATAAGAAAACTGACACAAGTGGTAAGATTATTTATGAAGGTGAATTTTTCGCTAATGGGACACCTATTACTATCGAGGCAACAACAACGCCAAATAAGACTGCACTTATTAAATGGGCAGGTGGTTCTCAAGAGATAGATAGCGATGATGCAGTATATGGTGGTAGTGATTCCACTTCAAATGATGTTGAATTAGAATCAACTTCAATTACTATGAATGGTGGAACAGTTAAACTATTAATTGCAGGAAACAAGATGACAAATGAAACAAAGTGTAAAAAAAGCACTATCAAAACTGCAACTGTAGATATTAATGGTGGTACAATTAGTCAAGGACTTTCAGGAATAGACAATCAAAACACTGTCTTTGGTCCTTCTGTTATGGAAAATAATCTGTATAAAAATTATTCAATTGACACTTTGAATGTGACTATTGATGGCGCAAAAGTAGCCGACTTTAGAGGAGTCACTTCATATGCTTATACAAATAACATGAACGTAACTCTTGGTAAAGATAAAACTGCAGAGTTAGGAAACATGATTTGGGGAACAAACGGAGTGATTAATAACGCAAATTTTACTATGTATGGTGGTAAGACACAAGTAGCAAGTTCTATTTATAGATCACAAATCCAAACAAAAATGACATATAATTTCCTTGGTGGTGAAGTAGGAGATATTTATGCTGGTTCTTATTATCCTGAATTAGAAACCGCTGCAGGAACAAATAATTGGAAGGGTTGGGGAGCTGGAAATATAGATTACGGATTTGCGAATGCAGTTGAAATAAACATAGCTGAAGGCGTAGTCTATAAAGATATTATTTCTGGTTTTCAATCAAGAAAAGATGACATTAGTTCATTTAAATCAAAATTCCCAAGTGAGTTATGGAGAATAGCAGATTTAAAAGAAAATACGCCAATAGTAATGAACTTAGCTTCTAAACAAACAAGTTCTACTTTAGATAAATATTCTGTTATTGATTCTAAAGAAAGTAACATTAAAACTAATTGGTTAGCAACTGGAATATCTTTAGATAAGAAAACTGCTACATTAGATGTTGGAAATACAATAACACTAGTTGCAACTGTAACTCCAACTAATGTATCAAACAAAACTGTAAATTGGTCTTCAAATGATACCAAAATTGCAACAGTAGATACAACAGGTAAAGTAACTGCAGTCGCTGCTGGTACAGCAACTATTACTGCAAAATCAGGAAATAAGACTGCAACATGTGTTGTTACTGTTAAAAAAGTAGCAGATATTCCAACTATAGATACAACTAAACCAGTTGAAAAAGTAGAAATTGGAATTCAAGATAAAGCATCTCAAGAAATTGTTAATAATTCAGTAACTTCAATTGTAGATGACATTAAAGTTGGTAGCACAGTATCAGAAAAAACAATGTCTAAAGCAACTGTAGATGCAGTAAAAAAAGCATTAACTGAAGGTAAAGAAATTACTTCTAAAGTAGAAGCAAAAACAATAGAAGTTAACGCTGTAGAAAAAGCAACAGTAAGTAAAGTAGAAGAATTGGTAACTAAGTTAGAAAAAGCAGGAAACACAAAAGCAACAATTGCACAATTCTTAGACCTAAGTGTATTATTAATGGCAGACAACACTAAATTAGGAACACTTAATGAATTAAGTAAACCAATTGAATTTACAATTGCAATGCCAGAAGATTTACAAAAAGATGGAAGAAAATATTATGTAGTAAGAGTACATGAAGGTGTGGCAGAAAAATTAGAAACAATTTTAAATGAAGATGGATCAATCACATTTAAAACAGATAAATTCTCAACATATGCATTAGTATATGAAGATGTAACTACACCTAGTAATAAAGATGAAGTTATCAAAACAAGTGATGAAATGCAAATAGTTGCATATGCAGTACTTACATTATCAGCATTAGCTGCATTAATATTATTGAAGAAAAAAAATTATTCTAAATAATATTAGTCATAACATCTTATGATTCTAATGTTTTCAAACAATAAACTGTCACGTGGTAAATTAGTACCGCGTGACTTTTTTGACCTTATAAATAATTTTGTTAGGCTTTAACTCAACCAATGATGAATAACTGTAGAGCGTAAATCTACTAATGATTTTTCCCAAATATACTATTTTCATAATTTATTTATCACAATTTTAATCATTCCTTCTATGTTTTATATGGAGATAAAATCTAACACTCGTCCTATTTGTTGATAATGATTTTACCTTTTTTTGCTCATAATAAAAAAACCTCCAATAATAGTTTGAGTATTCTACTATTGGAGGATATTTATTAAAAAGATATTTAAGTTATTAATATAACTATTTAAATTTAATATCAACAAGTTTATCTGCCAATCCAATATAAGATGCAGGTGTCATATCAACTAAAGTTTGCTTGTCTTGATCAGACAATATGTCTAAACCTTCTGCAAATTGAATAATATCCTCTTTAGAAATATTCTTTCCTCTTGTTAAAGCTTTAAGAGTATCATAAGCATCAGATATTCCATATTTTCTTAACATTGTTTGAATAGGTTCAGCTAAAACTTCCCATTTTTCATTTAAATCATTCGCAAGTTTCTCTGTATTCACAACACATTTAGCCATACCATTCATTGTTTCATTCATTGCTTGTAATGAATATCCTACAGCTAATCCTAAGTTTCTTTGTGAAGAAGAATCAGATAAATCTCTTTGCATACGAGACTTAGGAAGTTTATTTGATAAAGCAATGCAAATATTATTAGACATATCAATATTTGCTTCACTGTTTTCAAAACGAATTGGATTAACTTTATGAGGCATTGTGCTACTTCCAACTTCACCTTTAACAGTAATCTGTTTAAAGTATTCCATAGAGATATAAAGCCACATATCAACATCTAAATCAACTAAGATATTATTGAAATGACGAATACCATCAAGAATATGACAAGTATAATCATGACTTTCAATTTGTGTTGTCAAAGGATTAAAAGTTAATCCCAAATATTCTTCTACAAATTTCTTTCCATAAACTTGCCAATCAATATTAGGAAATGCCGTTAAGATAGCACTATAGTTACCAGTTGCTCCATTGAACTTAGCCTTAATTTGAATATTTTCAATATTTTCAAGACTTGATAAGAAACGATAAGCATAAACTTTAAACTCCTTACCAATTGTCGTTGGTGTTGCAGGTTGTCCATGAGTATGAGCAAGCATTGCAGTATTTGCATGTTCGATTGCTAATGAATCAATATAAGTTGCAACTTCTTTCGCTTTAGGTAACCAAACATCTTTTAGACCATATTTTAACATGCATGCATAAGATGTATTGTTAATATCTTCTGATGTACAACCAATATGTACAAAACTTATTAAGTATTCATATCCCATGTCTTTTAAGACATGACCAATGAAATATTCAACAGCTTTGACATCATGACGAGTTGTTGCTTCAATTTCCTTAATTTGAGCAAAAGAATCATAATTAAAAGATTCAGAAATGGATACAATTTTATCCATTTCTTTTCTATCAAATTGTTTTAAAACATCACTTTCAACATTCTCAATTAAGAATTTTAACCATTGAATTTCAACAAATACTCTATATTTCACTAATGCATATTCAGAAAAATAATCTCCTAATGCATCCTTGATTCCAGAATAACGACCATCCAATGGACAAAGTGTTAAAGCTTCAAATTCTTGTCTTTGCATTTATTTACCACCTTTAAAATATTTCACACCAGCTTCAAATAAAAGCTGATCCATTTCTCCATAAATATTCTTATTTCTATTTTTTCCTTGACGTTCACTATGTGCCATCTTACCAAGCACACGACCATCAAGAGAAACAATTCCTTCAATAGCCATCATTGATCCATTTGGATTAAATGGTGATGTCATTGTTGGTTGTCCTTCAGTATCAACGTATTGAGTGAAAACTTGTCCATTTTCAAACAACTTTTCAACAACTGCTTTTGGAGCAACGAATCTTCCTTCTCCATGAGAGATAGGTACAGTATGAATATCCCCAATATTTACATTCGCTAACCAAGGAGATTTCACAGAACTAATTCTTGTTTCTACCATTTGAGATAAGTGACGTCCAATTGTATTAAATGTTAAAGTTGGATCTTCTTTATCCATATCTTTAATTTGTCCATATGGTAATAAACCTAACTTCACTAAAGCTTGGAATCCGTTACAAATACCAATCATTAAACCTTCACGATTATCCAATAAATCAGTAATCGCTGCTTTTAACTTAGGATTTCTAAGAACAGTAGCAATGAACTTACCAGAACCTTCTGGTTCATCCCCTGCACTAAATCCACCTGGTAACATCATAATTTGAGAAGCCTTGATTGCTGCTTCTAATTCATCAACAGATTTCTTAATATCTGCTTCTGTTTTATTTCTAATTAGGACTAGTTGAACAGTCGCTCCAGCACGCTCAAAAGCACGTTTAGAATCAAATTCACAGTTTGTACCTGGGAATACAGGAATAACAACTTTCACTTCATCATAAACTTTTGATGCACATAAGTTTGTTCTTTCATCACAATCTTTAACAATGATTTCATCAGTTGGTGCTTCTTCAGTTGTTGGATAAACATCATTTAACACATCAGCATAAATCTTGTAAGCATCATCTAATGATAAAGATTCATTGTTATAAGTGATAGCATTATTGTTATTTGTATAACCAATCACTCTTGCATGTTCTAAATTGACATCATTCATATCTTCAACTTCAATAATGATATTTCCATAGTTCTTCACTAATAAATCAGAAACAGAAATTTCTGGGTTTAATTCAACTCCAATAGCATTACCAAAAGCCATCTTATAAACAGCTTCCATAACACCACCATCTTTAACAGTATAACTACTTAAGACTTTACCAGCTCTCATTAATTCCATAACAGCATCATATTGTGCTTTTAAAGCTTCAAAATCATAGATATGGAACTCATCTTTAGGCAACATAATTTCAACCAAAGTATGATTAGCGCCTTTTAATTCAGGTGTCATGACATCTTTCACATCAGCACCAGTAATCGCAAATGAAATTAATGTTGGAGGCACATCTAAATCTTCAAATGATCCAGACATTGAATCCTTACCACCAATAGATGCAAGTTTTAAAGCAGATTGCACACGATATGCTCCTAATAATGCAGCATATGGTTTTCCCCATTTACTTGGAATATCTAATAATTTTTCAAAATATTCTTGGAATGAGAAACGAATTGTATGATAATCTCCACCCATAGAAACAATCTTAGCAATTGATTCTACAATCGCATACATTGACCCATGATATGGTGACCACTTAGAAATAAGTGGATTAAATCCATAACTCATTAAAGAACATGTTGTTGTTTCTTTTTGAAGTACTGGTATTAATGCAGCCATACCTTCAGTTTCAGTTCTTAATGTTTTCCCACCAAATGGTGATAACACAGTTGCATTTCCAATTGAAGAGTCAAATCTTTCAATTAAACCTTTTTGTCCACAAACAGATAAACGAGCTAAAACTTCTTTTGAAGCTTCAACAAATGAATTTTCTTTTTCTAAATCAAAAGGTGTTTTATCAAAGTTTGGTAATTCAATTTTTACATCTTGATAACGAGCAGCACCATTCTTATCTAAGAAATCTCTATCGATATCAACAATTGTTTGTCCTAAATAATTCATTGTTAAACGATTTTTATCTGTAACAGTCGCAACTCTCACAACTTCTAAGTTTTCATCAATACAAGCTTGCATAATGAATGCTTCATCTTTTTCATCAATAACAATTGCCATACGTTCTTGTGATTCACTAATTGCAAGTTCACTACCTGTTAAACCTTCATATTTCTTTAAGACAGCATCTAAGTTAATTTCTAACCCTGGAGCTAATTCTCCAACTGCTACACAAACACCACCAGCTCCAAAGTCATTACAACGCACAACTTTTTCAGAAACTGCTTTATTTCTAAATAATCTTTGAATCTTTCTTTCTTCTACTGGGTTACCTTTTTGAACTTCAGCACCAGCACTAGCTGTTGTTTCAAGTTCATGAGATTTAGATGAACCAGTTGCTCCACCAACACCATCTCTACCAGTTCTTCCACCAATTAATAAAACGATATGATCTTTTAAAGGTTCAAGACGCTTAACTTGTGCTTTAGGAGCTGCTGCTACAACAGCACCAACTTCCATACGTTTTGCTACATAACCATCATCATAGATTTCATGTACAAAACCAGTTGTTAAACCAATTTGGTTCCCATAACTAGAGAAACCATGAGCAGCTTCTTGACAAATCTTTCTTTGAGGAAGCTTTCCTTTCATTGTTTCTTCTAATGATTTTCTAGGATCACCAGCACCCGTAATTCTCATTGATTGATAAACATAAGCTCTTCCTGATAATGGATCACGAATAGCACCACCTAAACATGTTGCAGCACCACCAAAAGGTTCAATTTCAGTAGGATGATTATGTGTTTCATTTTTAAACATCAATAACCATTCTTCATCACCTTCACTTGTATGAACAGTTAATTCAACAGAACAAGCATTAATTTCTTCAGAAACTTCTAAATCATCTAAGTATCCTGTTTTTCTTAATTCTTTCATAGAAACAGTTGCTAAATCCATTAAAGTTAAAGGACGCACTGTATCAATTCCATATAATAAATGACGACTTGTTTTATAATCTTCTACATCTTTTTCTAAGATTTCTTTAAAAGCACCATTTTCAATATCTAATTTTGTAATAACAGTCGCAAATGTTGTATGACGGCAATGATCAGACCAATATGTATCTAATACTTTTAATTCTGTTTCTGTAGGATCTCTTTTTTCTTCATTCTTATAATAATCTTGAGTGACTTTTAAATCATCATAATTCATAGCCATTCCATTATCTTTTAAGAATTGATTTAATTGATTATCATCAAAATCAATAAATCCATCAATAATAGGAACATGTTCAATATGAACATCAGCATCAGTTAAATCTTCAACTTTATCCAAAGAAGCTAATCTTTGATCAACTGGATTAATTAAATAATCTTGAATACGTTTCACTTCATCTTGATTTAATTCTCCATCAATAACAATCAATCTTGCACATTTGACCTTAACATTCTTTTCTCCTGTTAAAAGTTGAAAACATTGTTCACAAGCATCAGCTCTTTGATCATATTGACCAGGTAAATATTCAGTCGCAAAGACTGTTGCATGACAAGTTGCTGGGTATTCTTCTCTATATACATCATCAACCATTGGTTCACTTAAAATAGTAGGAATTCCTTGGTTTAAGACATCTTCACTTACACCTTGAACATCATAACGATTCACAACACTCAAAGATGTTATGCTATCAATCTTTAATTGTGTTTTTAAACCATGAAAAATTTCATCTGCTTCAACTGCAAAATCTTTTCTTTTTTCTACATAAACACGAAATACTTTACTCATTCTTTTCCTCCTTAATTTAGACCAATGTCTTTACGATAATATTTTCCGTCAAATTGGATAACTTCAGCAGCCTTATATACTTTTTCTCTTGTTTCTTCTAAAGAAGATCCAAAAGCACAAATATTTAAAACACGTCCTCCACTTGTAACAACTTCATTTTGATTATTAAATGTAGTTCCAGCATGGAATACAAGAATATCATCATCCACTTTATCTATATCACTAATCACAAGTCCTTTTTGATAACTTCCTGGATAACCACCACTTGCTAAAACCAAACAAGCAACATGTTCATCCTTCCATTTCACTTCAACTTGATCAAGTGTAGATGTTGATACTGCATACATAATATCAAACAAATCACTATCAAGTCTAAGTAATATCGATTGTGTTTCAGGATCTCCAAAACGAACATTAAATTCAAGAACTTTCGCAACATTATTTTCAATCATTAAACCAATGAACACAACACCACGATAATCCATATAATCCGCTTTTAAACCTGCCATAAATGGATCAAGAATATCCTTTTGAATACTTTCATCCATGTTATCTGGCATAAATGGATTTGGTGAAACAGTTCCCATACCACCAGTATTAGGACCTATATTACCATCATAAATTTGTTTATGATCTTTTGCACTTACCATCGGAACAATTGTCTTTCCATCAGTAAAGCAAAGTAATGAGCATTCAAATCCAGTTAAGAATTCTTCTAAAACAACTTTACTACCAGCTCCATCTAAACTTCCATCAATCATCATTTCTTTTAAAGTATCTTTAGCCATTTGTTCATCTTCACAAATCACAACACCTTTACCAGCAGCAAGACCATCAGCCTTAACAACAACTGGATATGAAAATTGTTTTAAAGCTTCAACAGCTTCATCATAGTTATTCACTTCTTTATAAGCCGCTGTAGGAATATTGTGTCTTTCCATGAAGTCTTTAGAGAAAGCCTTACTTCCTTCTAAAGTCGCTGCATGTTTTGTGGGACCAAAAACTTTATGTCCATGACTTTCTAATAAATCAGCAAGTCCCATGCATAAAGGCACTTCAGGACCAATTACAGTAAATTCAATAGAATGATCTTCAACAAATTTTAAAATAGCATCTATATCTTCAACACTTCCTGGATGACAAATTCCAATTTCAGCAATTCCTGGATTCCCTGGAATTGCATGGATTTCGTCAACACGAGGGCTTTTCTTTAATGCATAAGCAATCGCATGTTCACGACCACCACTACCAATAATTAATACCTTCATGATTTCCTCCTAGTGTCTAAAATGTCTGAACCCACTAAATACCATAGGGACATTTCTCTCATTACATAAGTCAATTGAATCTTGATCTCTTACACTTCCACCTGGTTGAATAATTGCATTAATACCAGCATTAATCGCAACCTCAGCACAATCATTAAATGGGAAGAATGCATCACTTGCTAAAACAGCATCTTTGAAATCTTTATCAGGATTATTGTGAATAGCGTTTTCTAATGCCCATACACGTGAAGTTTGTCCTCCACCAATTGCAAGAGTGACACCATTTTTCACAATACAGATTGCATTAGATTTTACAAATTTAACAACCTTCATACCAAATTCCATATCAGAGATTTGACTTTCAGTAGGTTTTGCAGTTGTCACAACTTTCATTTCATCAATCATCTTGTCATTAATATCTTGGACAAGGACTTGTCCCTCAAGATATTTAATATCATATTTTGCCTCACGTGCATAAAGATTATTTAATTTTAAGACACGTAAGTTTTTCTTAGTACGTAAAACTTCTAAAGCGTCATCATCAAAGTCAGGAGCTGCTACAATTTCTAAGAAAATCTTTTTCATTTCTTCGGCAGTTTTCTTATCGATTTTATAGTTAACAGCAACAATTCCACCAAAGATAGATTGTGGATCTGCTTCGTAAGCTTTCATATAAGAATCATAACCAGTACTTCCAATCGCAACACCACAAGGAGTAGAATGCTTAATCGCAGCAGTGACAGTTTGATCTTTGAATTCTCTAACAACCGCAATTGCACCATATAAATCATTCACATTATTGAAAGAAATTTCTTTTCCATTTAATTGTTCATAATCTAATAAAGATTCTTGAACAAATCCATCAACGTATTTATTAGCACGTTGTTGAGAGTTTTCACCATATCTTAAATGTTCAGTTTTCTTTAAAGAAAGATTTAAGATATCTGGGAAGTCATCACCAACAACTCCTGCAAAATAACGTGAAATCATCGCATCATAAGCCCCAGTTGTACTGAATGCTTTATAAGCTAAATTTAATCTAAAATCAAAATCATCAGTTTTATTTTCAATAGCTTCTAAAACACTATTGTAATCTGTTGGATCAGTTACAATTAAAACATCCTTAAAGTTCTTAGCAGCACTTCTAATCATTGATGGACCACCAATATCAATGTTTTCAATCATATCTTCCATTGGTTTTCCAGCTTTTAAAGCTTTTTCAAATTCATATAAATTCACACATACCAAATCAATAGGTTCAATACCCATGTCTTTAACAGTATCTACATGTTCTTTTAAATCTCTACGGAATAATAATCCACCATGAACTTTAGGATGTAAAGTTTTCACTCTCCCATCTAAAATTTCAGGAAAACCAGTCACATCATCAATAGCGATAGCTGCAATTCCTTCTTCTTTTAATTTATTTAAAGTTCCACCAGTAGAAACAATTTCAAACCCTAATTTCACTAACCCTTTACAAAAATCAACAACACCATCTTTATTTGTTACACTGACTAATGCTCTTCTCATATGATTTCAACCCTTTCATTCTCAACTTTTAATTTTCCTTCTGCCATTAATGAAACAGCATGAGGTAAAATACGATGTTCTACTTCTAATACGATTTGTTGCATATCTTCAGGAGTCTTAGCACCTGATACATCAATCGCTTCTTGTAATATAATAGGACCACCATCAACAACAGCACTTACAAAATGAACTGTTGCCCCACTCACTTTTACGCCACGTTTAAACGCATGTTCATGAACATGTAATCCATAATAACCAGGACCACAAAATGCAGGAATTAATGATGGATGAATATTAATAATTTTATTCTCATATAAATGAATCAACTCATCAGAAATAATTGCAAGATAACCTGCTAAAACAATGAAATCAACGTTCTCTTCTTTTAAACGTTGAATCAATAATTGTTCATCTTTGATACATTCAGCCTTAATTCCTGCATTTCTAGCACGTTCAAGCCCATAAGCTTTCATTCTATTAGAAACAACAAGAGCAATCTCAGCCTTGATGCGACCTTCTTGAGTCGCATCAATCAAAGATTGTAAATTCGTTCCGCCACCTGATACAAAGACAGCCATTTTTAGCATAGTTCAACACCTTTTTCTCCAGCAGCAATATTTCCAATCTCGAAGCATTTATCTCCTGCTTCTTTGATTGCAGCCATTGCTTTTTCTTTATCAGCTGGATCAACAGCAATAACCATACCAAGTCCCATATTATATGTGTTATACATCATTTCTTCTGATACATTTCCACATTTTGCAATCAAACCAAAGATTGCTGGTACTTCATAACTCTCTTTTTGAATAATAGCTTTCACACCATCTGGTAACATTCTTGGAATATTTTCATCAAATCCGCCACCAGTCACATGACTACATCCTTTAATTTTAATACCAGCACGATTAACATTCTTAAGTGCTTTTACATAAATTCTTGTAGGAGCAATTAAAGCTTCCCCAAGTGTTTGTCCTAATTCATCATAATATGTATCCAAAGATTCTTTCGTCATTTCAAAAACTTTACGAACTAATGAGAATCCATTACTATGAACACCACTAGATGCAATTCCAATTAAAACATCACCTGGTTTAATTGTACTTCCATCAATAAAGTCTTTCTTATCAACAACACCCACTGCAAATCCAGCAAGATCATAATCATCTTCTGGCATAAGTCCTGGATGTTCAGCTGTTTCTCCACCAACTAAAGCACATTCTGATTGAACACAACCTTCAGCAACACCACCAACAATTGTTGCAATCTTTTCTGGGAAATTTTTTCCACATGCAATATAGTCAAGGAAGAATAAAGGTTCTCCCCCAGAACAAATAATATCATTCACACACATTGCAACAGCATCAATACCAATTGTATCATGCTTATCCATAATAAATGCAAGTTTTACTTTCGTTCCACAACCATCAGTTCCTGATAAAAGAATAGGCTCTTCCATATTCTTAATCGCACTTAAATCAAATGCTCCTGCAAATCCACCTAGTCCACCTAAGACTTCAGGTCTCATTGTTCTTTTAACATGACTTTTCATTAATTCAACTGACTTATACCCTGCTTCAATATCTACTCCAGCTTTTTTATAATCCATTTGTAATCTCCTCTTATTTATTTTGCATTCTTGCTAAAACAGCTTTATATGTTTCAATTAAATCCCCGATATCTTGTCTAAATACATCTTTATCATATTTTTGGTTTGTTTCAACATCCCATAAACGACAAGAATCTGGAGAGATTTCATCTGCTAATAAAATTGTACCATCAGCAGTTTTACCAAATTCAATTTTAAAATCAACTAACTTTAAATTAAAATTCAAGAAAAATTCTTTTAATAATTGATTGATTTTTAATGTTGTTTCTCTAATATAAGCTAATTCTTTTCTAGATGCTAATCTTAAAGCAACAGCCATATCATCATTGATTAATGGATCACCATAATCATCATTCTTATAGCTTAATTCAAAGATTGGTTCTACAAAAACATCTCCTTCAGGAGCTCCCAATCTTTTACAGAAAGAACCTGTTGCAATGTTTCTAACAATAACTTCTAATGGGAAGATATTCACTTTCTTTACTCTAATATCTCTATCATTCATTTTTTCAAGCATATGAGTTTGAATTCCAGCTTCTTCTAACATATCAAAGATAATACAAGAAATAGTATTATTCAAAACACCTTTTCCTTCAAATTGATCATGTTTAACACCGTTACCAGCAGTTGCATCATCTTTATAATGAATTAAGTATTCATCTGCCTTTTCAGTTTCATAAACTTGTTTTGCTTTTCCTTCATACAATAATTTAGCCATTTTTTATTATCTCCCCCTTTTTTTATTTATACTTTTCTATCATTTCCTGATTAGCACTCATTGCTTGTGCTTCCATATCTTTTCTTAATTCTAATAATTGTTGTTTAATTGAATCATGCTTAATAGCCATCATTTGTAAAGCTAAATAAGCAGCATTCTTACTTCCGTTAATTGCCACAGTCGCAACAGGAATACCTGAAGGCATTTGAACAATTGACATTAATGCATCCATACCATCTAATACTGATCCACTAAGTGGAACACCAATAACTGGTAAAATTGTTTGAGAAGCAACAACACCAGGTAATGCAGCAGCCATACCAGCAGCTGTAATAATCACTTCAGTTCCGTTTGTTTTTGTCTCTTCAATAAAAGCACTTAAACCATCATGTGCACGATGTGCAGATAAACATCTTACATCAACATCTACACTATAACTCTTTAATACTTCAATAGCTGGTTCTACCTTAGATAAATCATTTGTAGAACCCATAATAATAGCAACTCTCATCCTCTTTACATCCTTTCATTTTAAACACCAAAAGAGACATCCGTCTCTTCTAGAATAAACCTACAATCTTTCCATTTTCATCAATATCCATATTGACTGCTGCTGGAACTTTAGGAAGCCCAGGCATACGCATGATATCACCACTGATAGCAACCAAGAATCCAGCTCCTGCTGAAGGAATCAAATCATTGATTTCTACAACAAAACCACTTGGTCTTCCAAGTAATGTTGGATCATCAGATAAAGAATATTGTGTTTTTGCGACACAGATTGGAAGTTTTCCTAACCCTTGAGTTTCATATTTCTTCATCTTATTTAACACTTTTTTAGTAAAAGTGACATCATCTGCACCATATATTTCTTTAGCAATTGTTTTGATTTTATCAGCAATAGATAAATCTAATGAATAGATTGGTTCAAAATGAGCTTCTTTCGTTTCTAAAACTTCTAATAACTTTTCAGCCAACTCAATTCCACCATCAGCACCTTTTTCCCATACCTTACTAATTGCCACATCAACACCTTTAGACTTACAAATTTCATTTAATAATTGTAATTCAGCTTCTGTATCAGTAGGGAACGCATTAATCGCTACAACACTTGGTAAATGATACTTACCAATATTTTCAATATGCTTTTCTAAGTTTTCAATTCCTTTTCTCAAAGCATCCAAATTTTCTATATTTAAATCTTTCTTAAGAACTCCACCATGCATCTTTAACGCACGAACAGTTGCCACAATCACAACCGCATCAGGTTTTAACCCGGCTTGACGACACTTAATATCTAAGAACTTTTCTGCTCCTAAATCTGCCCCAAACCCAGCTTCAGTAATTGCATAATCACCAAGCTTCATAGCAAGTTCAGTTGCCATAACAGAATTACATCCATGAGCAATATTTGCAAATGGTCCACCATGAACAAAGACAGGTGTATGATCTAATGTTTGAACCAAGTTAGGTTTAATCGCATCTTTTAATAACAATGTGACTGCCCCTGTTGCTTGAATATCATTAACAGTTACAGGTTCACCAGCATGATTATAGGCAACAATCATTCTTCCCGCTCTTTGTTTTAAATCTTCTAAAGAAGTTGCTAAACAAAGAATTGCCATAACTTCGCTTGCAACCGTAATATCAAAACCATCTTCTCTAGGTACACCATTGACTTTTCCACCCAAGCCACAAACAGTATGTCTTAAGGCTCTATCATTTAAATCAACAACTCTCTTCCATACAATAGAACGCGTATCAATATCTAATAAATTTCCTTGTTGAATAGAATTATCAAGCATTGCTGCAATTAAATTATTAGCAGTCGTAATCGCATGAATATCTCCAGTAAAATGTAAATTAATATCTTCCATTGGAACAACTTGGGCATATCCTCCACCAGCAGCTCCTCCTTTAACACCAAAACAAGGTCCTAAACTTGGTTCACGCATTGCAACAATTGATTTTTTTCCTAACTTATTTAAAGCTTGAGATAATCCAATCATCGTTGTTGTTTTTCCTTCACCAGCAGGTGTTGGATTAATAGCCGTAACCAAGATTAACTTTCCATTTTCTTGATTCTTTAAATGAGTAATCGCTTCTAAAGAAATCTTTGCTTTATACTTTCCATAAAGTTCTAAATCATCTTCTTGTAAACCAACTTTTTTAGCAATTTCTTTAATTGGCAACATACTCGCATTTTGTGCAATTTCTACATCTGTTAACATAATGACATCCTTTCTTTTTTATAAGATTTTTTTGTGGACTTTAACACTTTCTTTATACCATAATATGACTATTTTCTCAATCACATAACTGTCATTTTATGTAAAAATCAAAAAAAGAGCCTACTCATCCAGACGATTGCCCAGACGGTCGACTCTTTATATTATACTCCATGTGGTTAATTCCACTTCCGTCAGTTGTATAACTAAGTGAATAATATCATTTTTACTCCCCATTTTCAACCAATATTCCACAATTTTTTTATTTTTATTCACCAATTTAAAAACCGTCTAAAATCTCTCCTAATTTTTTCTTGTTTGATAACCGCAATTGGCAGATAATCCCCATTACACATAACAATCTCATTCATTCCTATCTTTCTGACTTTATCCATACTTACCAAATAATGACTATGTATTTGAAGAAAATTATAATGTTTTAAATGATGTTCAAGAAGATACATTTCTTCTTCAAACCAACCTCTATAGACAACATTTTTAGTTGCTACAATCGTTGGACTTTTCTTCAATTCAACATATAACAAATCTTTTGGTAAAAACTCAAGTTTCTCTTTATCTTTTGTTATAAAATGGAACTTCAAATTATCCCTAATATAAATTTGACATGCTCTTAAGAATTCCTTCTCCATCATGTCATCCTCACCCTTAATTAAAAACTGAAAAGTTCCAATAATAAAAGATTCATTAATATAAGTAGGGTCTAACTCTGTATGCATAAAAAAGATCATACATTCAGGATTCAATTCCATAACATCCCTTCCTACATTCATAATATTTTCCTCTTCCATTAAACAATCAATAAATGCCATATCAAATTTAATTGATATTGTCTTTTCAACAGCTTCTTCAATCGTTAAACAAATCTCAAACTCTCTCTCTTGAGAAGAATGATACTTCATCAAAATCTTTTTCATGACTTCTACATAGTCTTCATCTTCACAGCAAATTAGTATTCTCATAAAATCTCCCCCTCTATGACATATCTATCATACAAGAAAAGAGAAAGTTTGTTTGGCAGTTTTAACCCTCATTTTTGCACTTTTTATGTGTTTTTTAATTTTAAAACAAAAAATTAGGTATTTTGTATAAGATTATAAAGGAGGAACATTATGAAAAAACATAAAGAATTATGGAAGCCATTTCTTTCAAAAGAAAAGTTTTTAATCATTCTTATTGTCTTTATCTTGATAAATATAAGTCTCTATATTGTTTATAAAGACTCTATTTATTCAAACCCTGGATATCAGCAACAATATCCAAACACAGGATTATCATTGTATTATTATTTTCACAATATCGGAGCAAATCCCTTTTTAATGATTATTATGATGTTATTGTTACCAAACTTAATCTCTTATGATTTTTTAAATCTACAACTATCACACGCCTCATATCTCATTGAAACAAGAATTCCTAAAAAAACATATTACACCCAAATGTTTATCAAAAACATAATTATGAGTGCTGGTCTTGTTTTTTTATTAGAATGTTGCACTATTTTGATTATTCACTGTTTTTATGTCCCGATACAATTCAACGCAACAACCTATATGGAAAACTATTATATCGTTGCTCAATTATTATCAAGCAATGAAATCATGAGTATGATACTTTTTGTATTGATGACTTCTATAGGTTACAGCATTGTTTCTAGTTTACTTTTCTCATTACAGTTTGTGATTACTAACAAATATATTTATCGCTGTTTCGGGGTTATCTTTGGTATCTTATTGGTTGTTATTCCAGCCTTAATTCAAGGATACTTACCATTTCCTGATGCTGCTTTTTTACTTCAAATTAATAACTTAATTGCTTTAGGAATAGAGAACGTAAGAGTCAATCCATTTGGTTTATCTCATTATATGATGTACTTCATAACTTTGATTATTTATTTTTCAATATCTACAAGTTGTTTTAAAGTATTATTAAAATGGAGACAAGCCTATGATTAAATCTTTATTAAAGCTTATAGATAAAAAAATGATTGTTTTATTAATCGTTGCATTGATTATTTCACCGACATTAGGTGGTAAAAACACATATACTATATGTTTAATATATTCACATTACTTAACAATGTATCTCAACAATATCTATCTTTTAATGATTTATCAATATACCCAAAGAATCAATACAATATCATCATTAATTATGATCAGAATATCTGAAAAGACTTTCTATTTATTAACTTATTTCATATTTCTTATGATTGGTTCAATTTATACACTGGTTATTTATATAAGCTATTACTTTTTCTTTGGTGCAATCCCACAGGATACGTTCTCACTTACAATCATATTTATGATTATAAATTTTATTGTAATGGGAATTGAAAGTCATATTATTTATTTTCAAATTGGAAGTAAGAAGAACTTTGTTTACCTTATCTTACCAATCTTAATTAATATTGTATTTCATTTAACATTTATAAATATATTTTAGGAGGATATTATGTTAAAAATAGAAAAATTATCAAAGTCATTTCATAAGAATATTGTTTTAAATGATTTAAATCTTGATGTTCAACAAGGTGATCTTATTTATATACATGGAATTAATGGTTCAGGTAAATCAACATTATTTAAGATTATTTGTGGAATTTTAGAACCTGATAATGGAACTGTTACAAAGGATAGTGATATTCATATTGGTGCTTTAATCGAAAATCCTGGTTTTATTGAAAATGAATCACTCCATTATAATTTGAAATTCTTAGCTTCTTTAAAGCATCATTTTGATGAGGAAAGAATTAAAGAATTATGTGAGTTGTTCCACCTTGATTATCAAAGTAAAGCTAAGATTAAAAATTATTCTTTAGGAATGAGACAAAAAACAGGAATTATTCAAGCCATTATGGAAGGACAAAACTTTATCTTATTAGATGAACCAACAAGAGGATTAGATGAAGAAGCTGTAGAAGCATTTTGTGAGTTAATTAATGAATTAAATAAACAAGGAAAAACAATTATGATTGCTGCGCATGATTACTTAAAACAGATTCCTTACAACAAAACATTTCATCTAAAAAATGGAGTTTTTATTCAAGATGAAATATCTTAAATATTTCTTTCTTTATCTTTTGATATTTTATAGTTTGATTCAACTCTATGATTTTCAAACAACTCAAAGTATTATCTATCATTATAAATGGATTGATTTTAGATACTTAATCTTTATATTAATTCAATTTTATTGGTCATCAATTCTTTTTGATATTGTATATCAGTATATTTGTCTTTATGATTTTATGAGAGTTCGTGTATCAAAGCTTGTATGTATAGGAATATTAATGAAAAAGTTTTTAGGATATTGTGGCTTTTATATAGCTAGTCAAATTATTATTTTCACTTTCTTTTTTCAACAATATTCGACATCACTCATATTCATTAACTTATTTATT
Source organism: Coprobacillus sp. (assembly GCA_036639875.1). Taxonomy (GTDB): domain Bacteria; phylum Bacillota_I; class Bacilli_A; order Erysipelotrichales; family Coprobacillaceae; genus JAVWHX01. Next base: position 4,478 of record JAVWHX010000009.1, on the reverse strand, counting down.
CAATTAATTGCCTTTATTTTTGCATTAGTTCTAAAAAAAGGTTGGAATTATAGTTATATTTTTTTGAATAGTATAATACTTTTTGTTCATTTTATAGTATAATAAATACTGGAGAGGGAGGTTTTAATTTTGAATATAGAAAATTTAGATAAAACAATTACAGTCTTTTATGATATCGTTCGTGGTTTAGTTGCTTTGTCAAAAACACAGTTAACGGTTCAACAAAAAGAACAATTATTAGCAGAAATAGAGAGACTCGAAGGCGTAAGAAGTAATCTCTATGAACTAAGAAATGATTTACAAAGAGAACAAAATCTACAAAAATAAAATAAAGTTTATATCTTATTCATCATTTGATGATTTGATATAAACTTTTTATTTATATTTATCAATAAATCGGAAGATTGTTTGGTAATAAAGGTCTGAATCAATTGAACAACTATTTGCATGACCAGCATCTTTAATTGTTAATTTTTCTTTTGGACATGTAGCCGCATCATAGAGTTCATCAACCATTTCTTTAGGAACGAAGTTATCTTTTTCTCCATGAATAAACAATGTTGGAGTTTTAGATTTTTTAACTTGATCAATTGGCTTTACATCTTCCAAGAAATATCCTGCTCTTAACTTGGTTGCAAAACTTGCCATGTGTAATGCTATATCACTCGTTAAATCATCAAAATCAATATGTGTTTTAAAAATATCCCATACACTTGTATATCCACAATCTTCAATAATAGCTTTGACTTGATGTGGTAAGCTTTCTCCAGAAACGTTCATAACAGTAGCTCCACCCATTGAAACTCCATATAGAATAATTGATGCATTTTTATCTTTATCTAGAATATAATCAATCCAAGCTAAAATATCTAAGCGATCATCCCAGCCCATTCCAATATAATCTCCATCACTCATCCCATGACCTCTTAAATCAGGAATCAAAAGATTATATCCCTGTTTCTTCATCTTCTTGATTGGTGAAATAATACTTGCCCCATCACCTCGATATCCATGAACCATAATCATATAAACAGGACTCTCTTGTTGAATGAAATATCCATGTAATTTAAGATTATCCTCGCTTTGAATATATGTTTCTTCTCCATATTCATTTAACCACTGTCTTGATTCTTGAGCTATTTCTTCATTTGTATCAATTTTTTCAGAAATGTTTTTCTTTGAATAAGGATTTAAAGTATAGTCATATAAATAATTTCCTATATATAAAGACAAACATCCTACAAATAAAACCAATACCAGTAAAGATACAATTATAAACTTAAATACTTTTTTCATTTCATCACCTTCTTTTTTTATAGACTCTTTTGATTCTTCATGCATATATTATGCTATAATATAACACAAGGAGGAATAAATTTTATGGCGTTTTTTAAAACTGATATACAATCATTAGATATGAATCCATTTACTGCAATTGGTAAAGACTGGATGTTAATTACTGCTGGTAATCAAGATAAAGTCAATACTATGACTGCATCTTGGGGCGGAGTTGGTGTTTTATGGGGTGACAATATTGTTCATGCCTATATCAGACCACAACGTTATACAAAGGAATTTGTTGATCAACAAGATTGTTTTTCACTTTCTTTTTTTGATGGGCATAAGAAGGAACTCGGTGTCTTAGGAAGTGTATCTGGTAAGGATACTGATAAAATACATGATGTTGATTTTCATACGACTTATCTAGAAGGAGTTCCAACATTTGAAGAAGCTTCTATGGTTTTTATTGTTGAAAAAATATATGAAGACTTCATTAAACCTGACTGCTTTTTAGATGCAAGTTATGATAATAAATGGTATCCTGATAAAGATTATCATATTCATTATATCGCTAAGATTAAAGCAATATACATTAACAAATAAAGGCTAAGGCCTTTTTTTGTATAAAAGAATGTAAATACACCAATATTATATATGGTGATAATAATGTTTATACAAACAATAGCTTTAGCTTTCATATCTCTTGTTGTCTTATTTATTTTAACCAAAATTATGGGTTATAGACAAATTACACAACTAAGTATGTATGATTATATTATTGGTATTACAATTGGAAGTATTGCAAGTGAAATGGTTGTTTTAAGTGATTTTAAAGATATGTATAGACCTTTAATAGGAATGCTTGTTTATGCATTATTTACTGTCTCTTTATCTTTATTATCAAGACAATCTCTCACATTAAGACATTTCATTGAAGGCAATCCAATCGTTCTTTATAAAGAAAATAAAATCTTAGATAAAGCACTTGCAAAGGCAAAAATGGATGTTAATGAATTACTCATGCAATTAAGAATCCAAGGATATTTTGATATAACTCAAATAGATCAAGTGACTTTAGAAACAAATGGGAATATATCAGTATATCCTAAAACTCAATATCGTCCTGTCATCATTGATGATTTAGATATTACATTTCAAGAAGAAAAGCCACTCATTGCCTTAATGATTAACTCGCAACTACTTGAAAAACAACTTCAAAGAATTCATCAAGATCAAAAATGGTTTGATAGTCAATTAAAAGTAAAAGGCTATCCTTCATATGAAAATGTTCTATTGGTCTTATGTGACAACAACAATAACCTTACCGTATATTCAAAAAAATGAAAGCTAAGCTTCCATTTTTTCTTTATATTCTAAGTATTCATCATAAGTTGATAATCGATCTAAACATCCATCTTGATTCAATTCAATCACACGAGTTGCAATTGTTTGAACAAATTGGTGGTCATGAGAACTAAATAAAATATTTTCCTTAAATCTCATTAATCCTTCATTTACTGCTTGAATAGACTCAAGATCTAAATGGTTCGTTGGTTCATCTAAGATTAAAACATTACAGTTAGCCATCATCATCTTCGCTAACATACATCTTACTTTTTCTCCCCCAGATAAAACATTTGCTTTCTTTAATGCTTCTTCTCCAGAGAATAACACTCTTCCAAGCCAACCTCTTAAATCTTGTTCATAAACTTCTCCAACTGCATATTGTCTTAACCAATCAACAAGAGTTAAATCAATGTTATCAAAATATTCATTATTATCTTTAGGGAAATATGATTGTGAAGTTGTAACACCCCATTGATAAGTCCCTTGATAATCTTCGATTTCTCCATTAATAATCTTAAAGAATGTTGATACTGCTAATTCATTATCAGAAACAAAAGCCACCTTATCTTTTGGGGAAATAGAGAAAGAAACATTATTTAAAATCTTTTCTCCATTTAATTCATAAGTTAAATTTTCTACATTTAAAACAATATTTCCAACTTCTCTATCAGCCACAAAACCAACAAAAGGATATCTTCTTAAAGAAGGTTTAATATCAACAACTTCTAAGTTATCTAATAGTTTCTTTCTTGAAGTCGCTTGTTTTGCTTTAGAAGCATTGGCACTAAAACGAGCAATAAAGTCTTCTAACTCTTTTTTCTTAGCATCTGCTTTTTTATTAATTTCTTTAGCTTGTCTAAGCATCATTTGTGAATATTCATACCAGAAATCATAGTTCCCTACATAAAGCTGAATCTTACTAAAATCAATATCAGCAATATGTGTACATACTTTATTCAAGAAATGTCTATCATGTGATACGACAATAACTGTATTTGGAAAGTTCAACAAAAAGTTTTCTAACCATTTTACACTCTTTAAATCCAAATGGTTGGTAGGTTCATCTAATAATAAAATATCAGGATTACCAAACAATGCTTGAGCAAGTAATACTTTAACTTTTTGTTGATCTCCTAGTTCTTTCATCAATACATGATGGAATTCACCACTAACACCTAATCCATTTAATAAGATTTCAGCATCAGTCTCTGCATTCCAACCATCCATTTCTAAGAAATCCCCTTCTAAATCAGCAAGTTCTAATCCATCTTCATCATTAAAATCAGGTTTTGCATATAATTCTTCTTTTCTTACCATGATTTCGAATAATCGCTTATTCCCCATCATAACAGTCTTTAAAACATCTTGATCATCATAAGCAAAATGATCTTGCTTTAAAACTGATAATCTTTGTCCTTCTGTAATCAAAACATCACCTTTATTAGGTTCAATTTCGCCAGATAATATTTTTAAAAATGTAGATTTTCCAGCACCATTCGCTCCAATAATTCCATAACAATTTCCTTCTGTAAACTGTATTGAAACATTTTCAAATAATGCTCTATCTCCATATCTTAATGAAACATTTTGTGTTGATATCATGTACATTTCTCCTTCTTATAGTCTTTATCATTATACATGAATATATATTTTTTTCAACTGAACAAAGTATTTTGTTTATTTATGTTTTAAGATTTAAAAAATGTTTAATGAATAAACAAATCTTGATAATTTATTCTGTTATTTTGAAGAAAAAATGATTTTATTTGCGTATATAGAAGTAAGGGGTATTGATAATACCCCGATGGTAAGTAGATATGGCGAACAATTCCTTGGTATAAAGCTGATAC